>JACPZY010000202.1 GCA_016195215.1 Actinomycetota bacterium
CGTCCCCTTACTCTGCCTCGGCATTGGGTGAAAAATATCAATCGACTTGTCCGCTCTGTCATGGTCAATGGCGAGGTTGTCACAGGGCGGGTCGACGCGGTTCATGACGAGTCTGTCTGTGTCGTTGTTTCCGGCAAAGTCGTGAAAAAAATCGAACTGCCTTTCGTGGAAATCAAACGTGCCCAAGTCGAAATCGAATTCAATCGCAAGGGCGAGGACGTCTAATGCATGTAGATATGAAAGCCCTCGCTTCTCTCACCATAGAACGGGATATTCCCTTTGATCGTCTCATTTCTGCAATCGAAGCCGCGGTACTCACCGCCTATGCGCATATGCCTGAGGCGCGCCCACATGCCTTCGCTCACCTCGATCGAGAGAGCGGAGAGATTCAAATTCGTATTCCTATATTTGGAGGAGATGGCGAGAAGATCGAAGAAGTCGTTGATAGTCCAGAGGGATTTAGTCGCATTGCTACATCCACTGCTCGTCAGTTAATCAAACAGAAGATGCGCGAAGCAAATGACGCCGACATCGTCGGAGAGTTCACTGCTTCCGTTGGCGACGTTGTCTCGGGTGTCGTTCAACAAGGTCGTGATCCGCGCACTGTCTATGTAAACCTCGGACGCGTTGAGGGAAAAGTTCCGCCACAAGAACAGGTTCCTGGCGAGGTCTATTCGCATGGTGAACGGATCAAATGTTTCGTAGTCGAAGTAAAACAAGGCCTCAAAGGTCCTGAAGTGACTCTCTCTCGAAGCCACCCGGCACTTGTGAAACAGTTGTTTGCCCTAGAGGTTCCTGAGATCGCAGATCGGATCGTTGAGATCATGGCGGTTGCGCGAGAGGCTGGACACCGGACAAAGATCGCGGTCCGAACTCACCGCGCAGGTGTCAGCCCAAAGGGATCCCTCATCGGCCCCATGGGTGCGCGGGCGCGGGCCGTGATGGATGAGCTCCACGGAGAGAAGATCGACATCGTGGACTGGTCCGAAGATCCAGCTATCTTTGTCGGTCACGCCCTTGCTCCCGCCCGGGTAGAGAAAGTGGAGATTGTCGATATGGCTACCCGTTCGGCCAGAGTGACCGTTCCCGATTATCAACTCTCTCTCGCCATTGGCAAAGATGGCCAGAACGCACGTCTTGCCGCCCGTCTGACCGGATGGCGGATAGATATCCACTCTGATGCCCCCAATCCCGCGCGGTCGGAGTAGAGATCTCCTTATTTAGGCTAATGAGCGTTGGGAAGGTAGGGTTGGCACGTTGAATTTGAGCGGACGGTGGTCATGAGCACCTCCTCTGGCAGGTCTAAAACCCTGCGGAGTTGCATTGACTGTCGAAAACGCGAAGATCCTTCGGCGCTACTTCGTGTGGTGTGTATTGATGGAAAAGTAATTCCTGATCCGCATCGCACCTCCCCAGGTCGGGGAGCGTGGGTACACCGCTTATGTGCAGTACGAGCAGTCGAACGTGGTTCCTTTCGTTGGGCATTTAGGCGAGAGAGTCCAGTGGATGGCAGCGAAGTACTCGCTTACATAAGTTTTAGTACTTAGCGGCAAGTAACGACTAGCAATCATTAAATGGCAACTACGAAACGGATGCGAAAGATATGACACTCAAATGAGTTCGAACCGATCATGAGGTCAGGCAACTAAGGCTCGCATCTAAGAAATTGCGGGCCAAGACAGGAGAACTGTGGCAAAGGTCCGCGTACATGAGTTAGCAAAACAACTCGGTATGGAGAGCAAGGTCGTCCTTGCAAGGCTCCAAGAATTAGGCGAGTTCGTCCGATCAGCATCGTCAACCGTTGAGGCACCCGTTGTACGGAAGATGCTTGAGTTGTACCCAGATGCGAAACCCGCCGAAGAGAAGAAGCCCGTTAAGAAGGCTGCCGCAAAGAAGGCTGCCGCAAAGACCGCTGAGGAGAAAATTTCCCCAGAAGCAGCATCAGAACTCTTAGCTGAACTTGCGCCGGGTCTGGTTGAACAGAGCACCGCGGATCATGCACGTGCAGCCGCGGCTGAAGTTCGTCCGGTAACACCTGCACCAACGACTCCCGCACCAACGCCGACAGGGATAACTGCAACCCCTGCTTCAATTCCTCGACCTGCAACTCCTCGCCCAGGAAACAATCCTTTTGGGACTCCACGGCCACCAGCGCCGCGGCCACCTGCCGCCTCTCGCCCAGGAAACAATCCTTTTGGGACTCCACGGCCACCGCAGCGTCCAACAGGGAGCGGCGGACCACGACCACCGATGTCAGGTCCTCGTCCAGGATCGGTACGTCCGGGCTTTGCCGCTCGTCCATCATCTCCACGCCCGCAAGGCGGGACCGGTTTTCCCCCTCGTACGGGTGCTCCATCTACTGGGGTTCCGGGAAGTCCTTATCGCACACCGACAGCAGGCGCTCCCGCGCGTCCAGCAACAGGGCGACCACAACGTGGAAGCACCGGCGGTGCATTTGGAAAGAACGCAAGCAAGAGCAGCAAGCGAAAGCCAAAAAGCAGGAAGGCGCTGCGCGATGAATTCGACAATATGCAGGCCCCACAACTTGGCGGAGCGGTAGTTCCACACGGGGACGGAAAAACAACTATCCGCATGCGTCGTGGAGCATCACTTGCCGACTTTGCAGAGAAAATTATTGCAGATCCAGCAGCACTTGTTGCGGCTCTCTTTCACTTAGGTGAAATGGTCACTGCTACTCAGTCGGTTGATGAGGATACTTTCGCACTTCTTGGTGCCGAATTGGGTTATGTCATCCACATCGTCAGCCCAGAAGATGAAGACCGTGAACTCCTTCAAGGATTCGACATTGATCTCGATGGCGAACTGGCATCTCTCGATCCATCGATGTTGGTTACACGACCACCAGTAGTCACGGTTATGGGTCACGTCGATCACGGTAAGACACGAATGCTCGATGCGATTCGTAAGACTGAAGTCGTAAAGAGTGAGGCTGGCGGGATTACTCAACATATTGGCGCTTACCAAATTCACCACAATCACAACGGTCTAGATCGTGCGATTACCTTTATCGATACTCCGGGTCACGAAGCGTTTACCGCAATGCGCGCTCGCGGTGCAAAGGTCACCGATATTGCCGTCCTAGTAGTTGCCGCCGATGACGGAGTAATGCCTCAGACGATTGAAGCACTGAACCATGCTCAAGCCGCTGACGTGCCGATTGTTGTTGCAGTAAACAAGATTGATAAGGAAGGCGCGAATCCTGAAAAGGTTCGCCAACAACTTACCGAGTACAACTTAGTTGCTGAGGAATACGGCGGGGACACAATCTTCGTAAACGTCTCAGCCAAGACTGGCGATGGAATTAAGGAACTTATCGATTCCATCCTTCTCACCGCAGATGCAGCGATTGACCTTCAAGCAGTGGCTGATGACGATGCGCGGGGCGTAGCAATTGAGGCTCACCTTGATCGAGGTCGTGGGCCAGTGGCAACCGTCCTTATTCAACGCGGTACCCTCAAAGTAGGAGATGCGATTGTTGCTGGCGGTTCCTTTGGACGCGTACGTGCAATGTTGGACGAGCACGGCGATACCGTCGAGACGGCAGGACCATCTCGTCCAGTGCAGGTGCTCGGATTTACTTCCGTTCCAAATGCTGGTGATACCTTCCTTGTAGCAGATGAAGACCGTACCGCTCGACAGATCGCGGAAAAACGCCAGGCAGCCGAACGTAATGCTCAACTCGCGAAGGCTCGGAAAAAGGTCTCGCTCGAAGACTTTATGGAGCAGTCGAAGATCACTACCCTCAACCTTATTCTTAAGGGTGACGTAAGTGGGTCTGTTGAAGCGCTCGAAGATGCCTTGATCCAACTCGACGTTGGAGCTGAAGTCGATCTTCGCGTCATTCACCGCGGTGTTGGTGCAATCACCAAGAGTGATATCACTCTTGCTTCTGCCTCCACTGCGGTTGTCATCGGGTTTAATGTGAAGCCAGAGCCACAGACCGCGATCTTTGCCGATCAAGAGGGCGTTGATGTCCGGTTCTACTCGGTTATCTACCAAGCAATTGAAGAGATTGAGCTGGCACTTAAGGGACTTCTCAAGCCAGAGTACGAAGAGGCTGTCCTGGGAAATGCTGAGATCCGCGAGATCTTCAAGTCGAGCAAATTCGGCAATATCGCTGGATCTATCGTTCTGGATGGCATCATCCGTCGAAACGGCAGAGCACGTCTCCTGCGAAAGGGCGAGCTTGTTACCGATGGTTTGACTATCGAGTCTCTCAAGCGATTTAAAGATGATGCAACTGAAGTCCGAGATGGTTTCGAGTGCGGTATCGGCGTTGGAAACTTCAAAGATGTGCAGATAGGCGATGTGGTTCAGGTCTACGAGATGCGCGAGAAGAAGCGGGTATAACAATGGGCCAATCACATCGTTCACAGAAAGTTGCTGATCGGATAAAGGTAGTTGTGGCAAGTCTCCTTGAGGGGAAGATAAAAGATCCTCGCTTGGGGTTCGTCACGATTACCGATACTCGAATTACCGGCGATCTCCAGCATGCATCTGTTTTCTACACCGTACTTGGCGATGACGAACAACGTGCTTCAACCGCAGCAGCACTAGAAAGTGCCAAGGGAGTCATCCGCGCTGCGGTTGGCAAAGATCTCGGTGTGCGAATTACTCCCTCTATCGAATTCTTCTCTGACGCTCTTCCCGAGAGCGCAAAGGCACTTGAGTCGCTCCTCGAGACGGTTCATCAACGGGATGCAGAGGTAATTGCACTTCGGGCACATGCGAAATTTGCAGGGGAAGCCGATCCATACAAGGCTCCACGCGATCGTCAGGATGAAACGCTTGATAACTGACGGATTTCTCGTCGTAGATAAATCCTCAGGAATGACAAGCCATGATGTTGTGGCCATCGCACGTCGAGCACTTGGCACGAAAAGAGTCGGTCATGCTGGGACACTTGATCCCATGGCTACCGGCGTCCTGGTACTTGGTTTTGGAAATGGAACCCGACTTCTTCAGTACATCACTGATGGTGAGAAAGAGTACGAAGCAACAGTCGTTCTCGGTTCAAGCACTGTCACAGATGATGCTGCAGGCCAAGTGGTGAAAGTGGCTGCTGCCGAAGAGATCGCGGAGATATCTGATGAGCAGATTCACAAAGAACTCGAGAAGATGGTTGGCGTGATTCAACAACGTCCAAGTTCGGTCTCCGCCGTGAAAGTCGCCGGGGAGAGAGCCTATGCGCGAATCCGTGCCGGTGAGGAATTCGAACTCCCAGCGCGCGAAGTCCGTATTTCATCTCTGACTATTGGAGCGATTCGAAGGCTTGAAGAATTTATTGAGGTGGATATTACGGTCACATGCGGAGCTGGAACTTTTATCCGGGCGATCGCTCGTGATTGTGGTCAATCCCTCGGAGTGGGTGGACACCTCAATGCTCTGCGCCGTTCTCGAGTAGCAACGTTCGGTCTTGACGAGGCAATATCTCTCGAGGCCCTTAAATCAGGGGCGTTCCATCCGCTCCACATTGGAGAAGTGGCTGTCAAGACTTTTCCGATCCGCACGTTAACCGGAGATGAGACGCGCGAACTCTCATTTGGCAGGGCCATCTCGCCAAACACATCTGATCAGATCACAGCCGCAATGGAGCAGGATCGACTCATCGCCCTGCTATCAAATGAAGAAGATCATGCCCGTCCTATTGCAGTTTTCGCACCTCATTATTAAAGGTCCATAAGGGCTAATTTCAATGAGAGAATACTCAGATGACTAGAGTGCAGTGGCGTGGCGAGCAGATCGCGGGCAGCACAGTAGCTATTGGGATATTTGATGGAGTTCATCGTGGTCATCAGGCAATTTTGTCTCGCGCTAAGGAATTAAGTAATGGCCGCGGGGTCATTGCCCTTACTTTTGATCCACATCCATCTCAAGTATTCGCCCCTGATAGAGCGCCAACAATGTTGGTCTCTCTCGAGCATCGAGTTGAGTTGCTCAAACACTATGGTTCTGATGCGGTTGTGGTTATTGATTTCGATCGCGGTTTTGCTTCTAAGTCGCCAGAGGAATTTGTCGCCGAAGTCCTCGTGAAGCAGTTGCAAATATCAGGGGTTGTGGTGGGCCAGAACTTTACTTATGGACATAAAGCTGCCGGAAAAGTCTCGGACCTCATTGCAGCAGGTGCTCTCTATGGATTTGCTGCCGAGGAAGTTCAATTGCAGAGCAGCGGTGGTGTGCCAATCTCGTCAACTCGGATCCGCGAGGCAGTTGCTCATGGAGATGTTTCAACCGCATCACAACTTCTCACGCGCCCTCACCGCCTAGAGGGCGTAGTTGTACACGGCGAGAAGCGAGGACGGGAGATTGGTTATCCAACTGCAAACCTTGGATACTCGACCGCCAGCAATACCGTTCCATCCGATGGCGTCTATGCGGGTTGGTTGGAGGTAGAAGGTAAGCGCTGGCCTTCAGCAATTTCAATTGGCACCAATCCCACATTTGCAGGGGAGCGTTCGCAGCAGGTCGAGGCCTATGCATTGGATGAAGCAGGCCTGGATTTGTATGATCGAGGAGCCATCATTGATTTTGGATGGAGACTTCGAGATACCCTCAAATTTGATGGTTTAGAGCCATTGCTCGTTCAGATGAAGAAAGACTGCGAACAGGCCCGTATTTTGACTCGATTATGAGGAGTATTTACTCCATATTCTTCCAGTAGCCTCGATTTCTCTTGAGCGTGTAGGCGCTGGTAGCCTTGGGCGTCCACCGAGAAAGCGAGTTTCCGTGAGGCAAACCGGAAGCCCTCGTGAACAGTAGAAGGAGTACCACATATGGCACTATCGACAGAAGCTAAAAAAGAGATCATTGCGAAATACGGAAACTCTCCTACTGACACGGGAAGTCCTGAGACCCAGGTCGCACTGCTCTCCAAGCGTATTGAAGAGATCACCGAGCATTTAAAGACCAACAAGCATGACCACCACAACCGTCGTGGCCTGCTCCTTTTGGTTGGTCAGCGTCGCCGAATTCTTCAGTACCTCGCAAAGACAGATATCGAACGTTATAGAGCGATTATCGAAAAACTCGGTATTCGCCGCTAATACCAACGATCAACCGGGAGCAATGGTCCTCGGTAGTGGTTTACGGAACTGCCCAAATGCCACACTGGCTAGCGGGCAGAGGCCCGTGGGCTTCGATCGAAGATTCATTCACTCCCGTGGTTTGATCGAGAACAGGAGTGACCCATGGAGGGTCAAGAAATTCATTCATCCGTTGCCGTCATTGATAACGGGAAATTCGGGAAAAGAGAGATTCGTTTTGAAACCGGTCGCATTGCGCGCCAAGCAGGAGGAAGCGCCGTTGTCTATCTAGATGACGAAACAATGCTTCTCTCTGCAACAACTGCGTCCAAGACACCAAAAGATCAGTTCGACTTCTTCCCACTTACAGTCGATGTTGAAGAGCGTATGTACGCACTTGGTCGTATCCCAGGGTCGTTCTTCCGTCGCGAAGGCCGGCCATCAGAGGATGCAATCCTTACATGCCGACTGATCGATCGACCTTTGCGTCCTTCCTTTGTCAAAGGTTTGCGAAATGAAGTACAAGTGGTCGTAACTGTTATGGCGCTAAACCCAGATCACATGTACGACGTTGTCGCAATCAATGCGGCATCGATCTCAACACAACTCGCCGGATTGCCATTCTCTGGCCCAATCGGCGGAGTACGTGTTGCATTGATCTCAGGACAGTGGGTCGCATTCCCCAATCATTCGCAACTTGAAGAAGCAGTCTTCGACATGGTTGTTGCGGGGCGTGTTATCGCTGATGACGTTGCCATCATGATGGTTGAAGCAGAAGCAACTTCTCGCACCATCGAACTCATCAAGGGTGGCGCAGTCACTCCCACTGAGGAGATCGTTGGACAAGGCCTTGAAGCCGCAAAGCCATTTATCCGCACTCTCTGCGACGCACAGCTCGAACTCGCTAAGTTAGCCGCAAAGCCAACTGGCGAATTCCCTGTTTTCTTGGATTACCAGAGCGACGCGTACGAAGCAGTAGCTGCCATTGCCAATGATGATCTTGCAAAGGCGCTAACAATCGCCGGCAAGCAGGATCGCGAAATCGAGACCGATCGCCTCAGCGCATTGGTCAAGGGGGCACTTGCAGAGCAGTTCGTAGGTCGCGAAAAAGAGATTCCAGCGGCGTTCCGTTCATTGACAAAAAAGTTGGTACGCCAGCGCGTATTGCGTGACAAGGTCCGTATCGACGGTCGCGGTCTCCGCGATATCCGCCCACTCTCCGCAGAGGTCGAGGTAATTCCCCGTGTTCACGGATCAGCGATTTTTGAACGCGGCGAGACTCAGATCGTGGGAGTAACGACGCTCAACATGCTCAAGATGGAGCAACAGCTCGACACCTTGAACCCCGAGAACCACAAGCGCTACATGCACAACTACAACTTTCCACCATATTCGGTGGGTGAGACCGGCCGCGTTGGTTCAC
>JACPZY010000203.1 GCA_016195215.1 Actinomycetota bacterium
CAGTACAGTCTCGCTTCACGGAACCGGTCCTGGCGGAAGGATTGTGAAGAGAGATGTTGAGACTTACATTGCTTCAGCGGGTGTTGCAAAGCCAAATGCAATGGGACCCGCTCCTACAGGTAATGGCTCCTACACTTCGATTCCTCACAAACCAATGCGTAGAGCCATCGCACGGCGCCTGATGGAGAGCAAATCATCAGTTCCACATTTCTATCTTTCTGCACCCTGTCTAGCAAATGACCTATTGAATATGCGCAAGAAAATCAATGAGTGGTCCGAGCGGAAGGTCTCGGTGACTGATCTGATTCTTAAGACTGTTTCGGCAGCTTTCTCGGATGTTCCTGAAGCAAATGTGATCTGGATGGCGGATGAAATTCGTAGATTCGATAATGTCGATGTCTCATTGGCAGTAGCCACTGAGAATGGTTTGGTTACGCCAGTTGTTCGAGCTATCAATCAGATGAACCTCAACCAACTCAGCGCGACAGCAGAAGATCTCATTGCGCGGGCGCGTGTTGGTCGCTTAAAGCAAAATGAAATTGAAGGTGGCACATTCTCTGTAACCAATTTGGGCATGTATGGCACAGATGAGTTCTTTGCAATCCTTAACCCGCCGCAGTCGGGGATCTTGTCCGTAGGTGCTGCTAAGCAAAAGCCCGTGGTCGTAGATGGGTCGATCACTGTTGCATCAATTATTAATTTCACGTTGTCGGTCGACCACCGAGCCATAGATGGAGCCCTAGCCGCACAATGGCTGGCCGCCTTCGTGCGGCGCTTTGAGAACCCCATGTGGCTGGTCGTGTAAGCCAGAGTTCCTGGTTAGCACCTTGAGCGGTGATTGAGGTAATCTACGCACGCCGTAATATCAGTTCAACCTTGGCGGGTTGCCCGAGCGGCCAATGGGAGCGGACTGTAAATCCGCCGGCTCTGCCTTCCAAGGTTCGAATCCTTGACCCGCCACCACACGATCATCGTGGATTTAGTCCAAGAACTGGATCTACGTCGGTTATGTTAGCCACTGGCCGCCACCATTTTCCAGTCTCACTTGATAACAGAGTTGGCCACTAGTCAGTACTTCATTGCTTCTTCGACCAATGCAGTTGCCGCGCGCCCAGCACGTTTTCTGTCATCCGCTGCAGATGTCTTGTGGCCGTATCCAGATCGGGTTTTCATGCCAAGTAGCGTTCGAAGATTCTTACCATTTCGACTATCGACAGAACTTAGGAGAGTCACGGCGGACGAGTGATCCTGCCCTTCACTGTGATATCCCAGTTTAGCGCAGCAGATTACGTCGGCAGCGGCGATTCCGGCAAGTATGCACAATTGAACATAGGAGTCCGAGCCATCTGCTGTATTGACCACTATCCCGAGGGCATTAGCGGAAGCCATGAAATCCACTGCCTTTTGCCTGCGTCCACGTCTTACTTCGGGCGAGCAAGGACTATTTCCCACGGCGCCCACCTCTCTTTTTGATTTGATTGGTTATTTTGAGAATCGATCTCTCGCCTAGTAACACAATCGCCTGATCTCTGATGTCGGTTAGAACTTGCTCTTCTGCAGCTAATCCGTTGGCAACCTCTCTTTCGTTAAGTTCGAATATTCGAGCATCATTACCTGTCCATTTTGTAACGGAATCAGCAAGGGCAGTTTGAAATGACACCCAGACATCGTCGTCTGCATTCACTTTGTCCGGTCGGACAATGAAGATGTCGATGTCGCTATCAAGACGCATCACGCCGCGAGCTGCAGATCCGAAGATCGCGGCGAACACTGGCTTAATCTCCCACCCGGTGATGACTTTAGTTATCCGTTCTAGGAGTTCGTCTTTCATGTTAGCCAACCCAAGGATGTACGGGGAGGCAAGGTGATCGCGATTGAGAGAGTAGATCCCAGCCGATCCTTTCTGTTCCTTTAGAACCACTCCCTGTTCACACAAGCGTTGCAGTGCGCTCCAAACGGCCTTCTGTGTATGCGATCCCATTACCTGCTGGACTTGGCGTCCAGTAAATGTGGCTCGAGCACCCGCTAGGACAGATAAAACCTCAGCATCAATTGTTGGGGTTATCACCCCGAGTGGCCTATTTAGATCCATGATGCCTCCTTTATGTGTTAGTAGAATACTACTAATGTTAGTAGAATACTACTAACATCACCAGGAGATAAGGCAAATAACTCGGATTAGTCAGCCCACATAGTCCAAAACGCGCTACCTATCCAAGAATACCGATAGCGCCTCCAGGTTTTCAGAAACCCGCTGCCGCGCTGGAAGCACGCATAAATGACCGGCTACGCCTTCCAAGGTTCGAATCCTTGACCCGCCACCACACGCTGGGCGTGGATCTGGCTCATGAACTGGATCCACGTCGGACATATCAGCCACTGGTTTGCCACTAATTGCCGGCGTCAGTGGTGCGAGATTAATTTTCACTAGTGTAAGCCGTATGAGGACTTCAGTGATTGTGGCGGGCGCGCGTACTCCTATTGGGCGATTGAACGGAACCTTAAGTGGCTTCAGTTCGACTGACTTAGGCGGAATAGCAATCAAGTCGGCAGTCGAACGTGCAGGTATCTCCCCAGATCAAGTTCAGTATGTCGTTATGGGCCAGGTGCTTCAAGCTGGTGCCGGACAAGGGCCGGCAAGACAAGCCGCGATCAAAGGTGGTTTGCCAATGGACGTTCCCTCTGTCGTTGTGAATAAGGTTTGCCTCTCGGGGTTGAATGCGATCGCCCTGGCAGATCAACTTATTCGAGCTGGCGAATATGACGTAATTGTTGCAGGGGGCATGGAGTCAATGACAAATGCGCCGCACATACTGATGAATTCTCGGGTTGGTTTCAAACTTGGCGACGCCACTTTGAAGGATTCAATGATGTTTGACGGCCTTTTTTGCAGTCTGGAGCAAATTGCCATGGGTGAAAGTACGGAGAGATACAACTCGAGGTTTTCGATGACTCGGGAAGCTCAGGATGAGTTTGCGTATCAATCACACCAACGTGCAGCAAAAGCACAATCTGAGGGCGCATTCGACGAGGAAATCGTCCCAGTTGAACTCAAAGATCGCAAAGGAAATGTAACGCTGCTCGCCAAGGATGAAGGCATCCGCGCAGAAATTTCGTTAGAAGCATTGTCAAAACTCAAGCCGGTTTTCTCGCCAACTGGCACCATCACTGCAGGATCCGCATCGCAGATTTCAGATGGTGGTGCGGCAGTGGTTGTAATGTTGAAAGAAAAAGCCATTGAACTGGGCGTTAATTGGCTCTGTGAAATCGGCGCTCAGGGCATGGTGGCTGGACCAGATGCATCTCTTCATGAGCAACCCGCGAATGCCATCAAGTTGGCTGCGAAAAAAGAGGGAATTGGCCTAGATCAATTTGATTTTGTCGAGATAAATGAAGCTTTTGCTGCAGTTGGGATCGCTTCATCAAATACCTTGGGCCTCACATTGGATTCGGTAAATATCCATGGCGGTGCCATTGCAATGGGACACCCCCTTGGGATGTCGGGAGCACGCTTAGTCTTGCATCTGGCTTATCAACTCAAGAACAGGGGCAGTGGTTATGCAGTTGCAGCGCTATGCGGCGGCGGGGGTCAGGGAGACGCATTAATTCTCAGGCGATAAACCTTGACCTTGAGCCGATAGGGTCTACACAAGAAGGAAAGTTGGGATCGAGTGCTCGTTAGTGTGTTGGAAAAGTATCTACGCCCTTATCGAAAGGGCGTTCTCCTTGTCCTCGCTCTTCTACTGGTTCAGACTATTGCCAACTTGTATCTGCCTACCCTTAATGCCGACCTCATTAATAATGGAGTAGCCAAGGGCGACGTCTCTTACATCTGGAAAATAGGGGCGGTTATGTTGGGGGCCTCAGCGCTCATTATGCTCTCATCAATTGTGCTTGCGTATTTCAGCGCAAGAATTGCAATGGCCTTCGGAAGAGATCTTAGAGGAGGAGTATTCACGGCAGTTGAAAATTTCTCCGCCCGCGAACTCAATCAGTTCGGAGCCCCATCTCTGATTACTCGCAACACCAACGATGTACAGCAAGTGCAGATGGTTTTATTCATGGGAATGACAATGATGGTCAGTGCGCCAATTACAGGCATTGGCGCTTCCATCATGGCGGTCCGGACTAACGCCAAACTCTCTGGATTAATTCTCGTTGCCGTGCCTATTATGGCACTACTCATCTGGACTCTTCTTCGAAGAGTTGTGCCGCTATTTCGTACCATGCAGGTCAAGATTGATCGCATCAACTTGGTATTGCGCGAACAGATAAGTGGAGTGCGTGTAATCAGAGCCTTTGTAAAAACTCGTTTCGAGGAAGAGCGTTTTGCTCAGACGAGTGAAGATCTCATGAATACGACTCTGAGTGTTACGCGCACATTTGCGGTCATGTTCCCTTCACTTATTTTATTGCTCAATTTATCGAGCGTGGCGGTTATCTGGTTTGGCGGCAAACTTGTTGATAGCGGTGATATGCCAATCGGCGATCTAACTGCTTTTCTCGCCTACATCATGCAGTTACTTCTAAGCGTCATGATGGCCGTGATGATGTCTCTCATGATTCCAAGAGCCGCAGCGAGTGCGGAGCGGATCCAAGAGGTACTCCAGACCCCTTCTTCAGTAGTGGAAACGACTGACCCGAAATCTCCTCTTGAGAGGAAAGGGGTCATCGAATTCAAGGATGTTGAGTTCCGCTATCCCGGAGCTGAATTGCCAGTGCTCTCCGGAATTAGTTTCAAAGCAGAACCAGGAAAATTCACCGCGATTGTAGGCAGTACAGGTAGCGGAAAGAGCACTCTTCTCAATCTCATTCCTCGATTTATCGATGTCACGGAGGGATCGATACTTCTTGACGGTGTAGATATTCGCCAGCAATCCCTTGAAGATCTCTGGTCGGAGATTGGACTCGTTCCTCAACGGGCATTTCTATTCGGGGGCACCATAGGAGAGAATTTGCGATATGGCGATCCAGATGCCACTGATGATCAGTTATGGAGAGCCCTTGATGTCGCGCAAGCGAGTGAGTTCGTTCAAGAGATACCCGAAAAGTTAGAGGCGAGGGTTTCTCAGAGCGGAACCAATTTTTCTGGAGGCCAGAGACAGCGTCTCTCTATTGCCCGGGCAATAGCAAAGCATCCGAGGATCTTCATACTAGATGACAGCTTTTCTGCACTGGATTACAGAACAGATGCCAAGTTACGGGCTGCCCTTGATGTGGAAATAAAGAATGCGACTCTTATCGTTGTTGCGCAGCGAGTGAGCACTATTTTGGGTGCAGACCAGATCATCGTTCTAGATGCGGGAGAGATTGTTGGAATCGGCACTCACCAGGAACTCATGAGGGTATGTGAGACATATCGCGAAATAGTTCTTTCGCAGTTAAGTCCGGATGAGGCTGCATGAGCACCCAACGTCCAGGTAGAACTGTCCCGCGTCCAGGAGGCGGTGGTCCTATGCCTGGAATCTTTGGAGGGCCTCCTGCAAAATCTAAGGACTTCAAAGGTTCACTTAAAAGATTGTTGGCTGAACTTGGGCCGGAGCGAAAAACTCTGGCCTCTGTTCTTACACTTATAACGATCAGCGTTGTCATCGGCTCATTTGGTCCAAAGATTC
>JACPZY010000023.1 GCA_016195215.1 Actinomycetota bacterium
TGATTGGTCCTTGGTATTTCATCACAACTGCAGAAACAGAGATCTCCTCGGGCCTTACCGGCCTTCTCGTTGCAACCACACCCATCTGGTCAACTCTTTTCACATCGCTGCACGGCGATAAAACAGTCTGGCATCGAAAAAGATTATTCGGACTAGTGCTGGGTTTTATCGGGGTTTTCGCCCTCGTTGGGATAGAAGCATTAAACGGTACGAGTGCTCTTTGGGCGATTGGCTACGTGCTGGTCGCCGCAATTGGTTATGCCTACGCGGTTATCATGGTCACTCAAAAACTCCCTGGAGTCTCGGGCGTCGCAATCAATGCCGTAGCAATGGCGACATCAGCAGTGGTTTACGCACCGTTCGCAATTGCACAACGACCGCGCGGAGCTGTCTCAATCAACGCTCTCCTGTCTCTATTAGGGCTCGGCGTACTTTGCACCGCTGCAGCGTTCGTCATTTTTTTTATGGTCATGCGAGATATTGGCCCTGCACGAGCATCACTTGTCACGTATTTGAATACAGCCTTCGCCGTGTTTCTAGGTTCACTCATTCTCGCCGAACCCTTCACCCTCGGAATGGCCATTGGCCTTCCCATGGTGTTGGTCGGGTCTTACTTTGCAGGACGAAAACCCTCGTCCATTTAGAGACAATTGCATTAATCAGTAATTGGTTAAAAAGGAAATTGCCACCGGCCGCACGTGGGGCGGTTGGCCGGTGGCATTGGTCGTTGATATTTCCTCGACCTAGTGAAGAGCTAGAAGTTGATATCGGCGAATTCCTCTTGTTCTGCCTGAGACATCGCCGCCACGGCAATGGCTTGCTCGTAAGCAAGAATTGCACGATCTTGCAGACCGACTTCAACAAATACGCGGGCAATCTCACCCCAGTGAAGTGCCAATTCCTTAGAGGGAGCCATTTTCTCCATGTGCCCCAAGGCGCGCTCTAACTGCGCCTTCGACTCCTCTATTCTTCCCAATCTAAATAACGCTTTAGCTTCCTGAGAATAAAGGCTGGCTTTTGGTCCAGGAATTTCACTTGGTAATTCGCTTAGGCCTTTTCTCACATACATGAGAGCCTCCTCGTTATTACCGAGCCGAAGTTCAACTTCAGAAAGAGTGATACATGCATAAGCCGCGTAGCGTGGATTATTCTGAGAGGACATATCGAGATAGGCAGATTCTGCCAGGCTGTGAATCCGTTTGAAATCTGGATTTGGAAGATCAAGCATAATTTTTGCGGCATTGTCATTCAAAATAGGAAGAACTTGGCTTAGCTCAGCCAACTTTGACCAATGCATTGCAGTTGTAATGTGGCTCAGAGCTAGTGGCAGATCGCCACGGCTTTCTGCGAGCATAGACGACTGCCAATATGACTGAACCATTGCCTTTGGTGACTTGCACTTTTCGGCAAGGGCAAGCGCTCTCGAAACTATTTCGCTAGCACGAGGTGTATCTCCGCGATGGAAGTGACAACTTCCCAATAAGCAGAGCAGTTCTACAACTTCGGTCTCAGCCCAAGTTTCAGCGTCGTCACGCAAAATCTCTTCGCCCAATTGGACGCCCATGCCAAGATTTCCAAATTGAAAACAAACTCTTACAATCTCATTCCCGATGCGGGCCCGTAAATCAGGAGATGCATGTGGATTCCCTTTGAACAGTCTCTCCAAATCATCAAGAAGTCCTTCTGAAAAACCTTCTCGCGCACGAACTTGAAGCAATACGACAGAAGCTTCCAAGTGGGAACTCGCTGCAATGCCTGGATGTTGCAAAACAAGATTTGCGTAATCTCTAGCGCTTCCCAAATCGCCCGAACTAAAGGCCACCTTGGCCATATTCAAATTGAGCGCCATTTCCTGGCTGCTCTGATCAACCAATAAATCATTGGCAGAAATTCCAAGGCGGGAAGCAAATTTTTCGATCATCTCTGGTCTTGGTTTTCGCTTGCCAGTCTCGAGTAGTGAGATGTAACTGGATGCGGCTATGCCCTCGGACAACTCAGATTGGGTTAGCCCAACTCGCTCCCGGATCTCCCGAAGCCTGGTACCAAATTCCATAGGGTCTTCCCTTCTAGGCGATTCTGCTATATGTTACAGCCAACCTTTACAGATAGTAAAGCCATTTGGAGGATATTGTGAAGAAGTTTATCGCCATAACGTTAACAGCCCTTGCAGTTCTCACATTGACAAGCGCGCCAGCCAACGCAAAAGCCACCGTCAAGACAGCCACAATCCCCGGTGGAATTTGGTGCTGCTAAGCCTCGTTCTCTGATCGAAGGCAGCGTCGCCTTCTTCTCGCCATCCTAATAGCACTTCGGCTAGCCCCAAGAGTAGATAGAAGTTCTCAAAAGATAAAGGGAACATAGAGAGATTAGGCCAACAACATGTTCAGAAGCGGAAGATTGGACGGGCAAGGGATCTTGCGCGCTCATAGAAGGACTTCCCCACTTCAACCCCTTCTTAGCATGTGCATCATCTCTAAGAGAGCGATGCTGAGAATCGCCCTGATCGCGACAATTACTCTCTTTACTGAGACCTTTACCGTTGCAGTAGGAGATGCGAGTGCCGGACATTTCTCACAACAGCAGATCAGCTCTTATCTCAGAACTGTTACTTCTGAGTTGGAAGTAAGTAAGAACTGGAGCGCAAGTTTCGGCACCGCAACTGCCGGCAAGTTGTACTGCTACTCAGTTGTACTCGGTGAAGGTGTTCGTGCTGGCAATAATGGTCTCTACACCTGGTTCACCTGCAGTGCGATTCACAAGTTGGATACATCTAGCCTAACCAGAACAGATATCCCGTGTACGGGGTTTTCGTCGCCCGTATGGATCGAACCAAAAGCCGGCAAGATCAGCTATCAACCAGTGATCAGTACTGCGGATTACTCAACCTTTAGAACGTCAGCACCGAAATCTATCCAGGCTGTGATGGATGCCAATTACACTCGGCTTAAATCGGGGCAGAACAGAGTTGTAGTCGCTCGTGCGGTACAAGGTTCGCAAGTGAATGGACCCGGCACTTCAAATATCTGCCAATAATTACTGATCGTTAAAACCCAATCGCTCTAGGAGTTTGGGATTGCGCTGCCAATCTTTAGAAACTTTTATATGAAGTCCGAGATAGACGCGCGCCGAAAGAATCCGTTCGATATCTGCTCTTGCGCGCGTCCCAATATCTTTTAATCGCTCCCCTTTGTGGCCAAGGAGGATTGCCCGCTGAGAATCCCTTTCAACATGAACACTGATCTTGGCTCTGATCACTCAGCATTCCTTGCGGATAGAACTCGGGTCCAGGTGGCAGCGCTTGACCGATGAGATCAGCAAGTAACTCAACTTGGTCATGAATCGCCGCAGATACAGGAACAATCTCATGCCAAGAAAATTCCTTAGCCAATCCAACAATTCCAGCAAGTTTTGCGACGAGAGCGCTCTTTGAGACCAAATCGGTCTTAGTGATCACTGCTATTTTCTTTGCTTTCGTATGCTTTGAAATTTCTTGGATAATGAATTCATCACCCGCTCCCGAGGATTCATCTGCGGGAAGACAGACCACGATGACATCGACCGAATCCATGCTCTGCTCAACTACGGCATTAAGGCGATGCCCCAGAAGTGTCTTTGGTTTATGGATTCCTGGAGTATCTACCAATATCGCCTGAAACCCCGGGCGATTGAGAATCCCACGAATTGCATGACGGGTTGTATTCGGGTGAGGAGAGGTAATAACGACTTTGCTGCCGACGAGCGCATTCACGAGGGTTGATTTACCAGTATTTGGCCGCCCGACTATGGCAACAAAGCCTGACTGAATTTCGCTCATTCTCCAAGTGTCTCACCTACTTAAACCAATAAATTCCACTGCATCTGCCACTGAGGTGACCACTTCTGCCGCACGTTCTCCTATAAGGCGATGGCACCCTTCACTTGTGGGTGAAGTAATCGGCCCAGGAATGGCCATTACTGGTCGCATCAATTCGGCTGCGTCGCGCGCTGTACGTAATGATCCGCTTCTGAAAGCTGCTTCAACGACAAGTGTCGCGCGCGAGAGGGCGGCGATGAGCCTGTTCCGTGTGAGAAAACGCGATGGGATTGCAGATACGCCAGGCATTACCTCACTTACGAGAACGCCATTTTCTATGATCTCCTCAAATAGGCGCATATGCCCAGCGGGGTAATTAATGTCGATTCCTGCAGCCAGAACTGCCACGGTAATCCCCTCCGCGACAAGAGCTCCACGGTGAGCAGCCGCATCTATTCCGTAGGCTCCCCCACTCACAATCGACCATTCGCGGTCCACGAACCCGGCAGCGAAGTCACCTGCGACTCGTACTCCGTAATTGGTTGGGTTCCGCGTTCCTACGATTGCCAGGGAAGGGAGATGAAGGTTCTCAACTGCTCCTCTTACGACCAGAGCAATAGGAGGGTTCGCTAAATCATCGAGTTGCGCCGGCCAAAGGTGATCTTCTGGAGTAATGAATTGGGCGCCACTGTGAATAATCTTTTCCAGGATCTGGGATGGATCGGAGTTCTTGATTTTCTGGAGAGTCTTGGCAAACTTTATGGGGTCATATCCTCCGGATTCGGCCCTCTCAATCACTCCCATAGGGCCTTGCGATTCGATTTCACCGCTCCAGAAAGGTGAGCCACCTTCAACGGCGGCAAAGAGAACGGCTCTCGCCTCGAGAGTATTCATGACGCTAGACCTTCACGTAAAAGAAATGCCTGCTCGGTATCTGCAAGGGTCGGACGGGCGTGACCAGAGAGATCTGCCAGGCTCCAGGCTGTGCGGATTATTTTGTGAAGTCCCCGCGCCGTTATATGTTCGCGATCGAGTTCGGTGTGGAGGAAATTCATAGCCACCCGCTCAGGCTGATATGTAGTCCGAAGGGCGCGACTTGGAATGTGAGAATTAAGCGACCACTCTTCATTTTTAAATCGTTCAGCGGCAACTTTTCGAGCAGCGATCACTCTCGCACGGATTTTCTCGCTTGACTCCCCTAAATCTGAAGCCATGAGCTCGACTCGACTTAAGGGATCAACTTGAACTCTCAGATCTATCCGATCCATGAGCGGTCCAGATAATTTTCCCAAGTATCTACGCACCTGGTGCGAACTACAAATGCAATTTCGACCACGACCGGAGAATTTTCCACACGGACATGGATTTGCCGCTAGTACGAGAAGGAATCGCGCAGGGTATGTGACATTTCCAATCGCCCGCGCAATGGTGATGGAACCTGATTCCAGTGGTTGGCGAAGAGAGTCCAGAACGCCGATCCCACATTCCGGGGCTTCGTCGATAAAAAGAACTCCACGATGGGCAAGGGAGCATGCCCCTGGTTTTATGACGTGTGACCCTCCGCCCACCATGGCGACTCGAGTGGCGCTGTGATGGGGGGCAACAAAAGGTGGGCTACTTGCCAATGGAGACCTATTACTCAATCCACCGGCAATAGAGTGAATTGCCGTTACTTCGAGTGCTTCATCACGAGAGAGTGCTGGGAGTATTCCCGGCAATCTCTGCGCAATCATTGTCTTGCCAGCGCCCGGTGGACCGATGAGGAGAAGATGGTGACCTCCTACCGCCGCAACCTCCGCTGCAACTCTCGCTCTCTCCTGACCTGCGACATCTGCGAAATCGAAAATCTTCTCATCAGGTGGGGACGAGTACTGAAGCTCCTCATTCTCTGCGCGCTGACCAAGGCGTAGCCACCTCAATAAGTCGCGTAGATGACCCATGGGAATAATTTTCATCTCCCTCATGAGTTGAGCCTCAACCGCGTTCGCTTCCGGAACTACTGCAGTGGTAATTCCTTGCTTATGTGCTGAAATGAGTGAAGGAAGTACTCCGCGCACGCCTCTAATGTGGCCGTCAAGAGAAAGTTCGCCCAAATAGAGCGTTTGCGCTGAGCGCTCCTCCGGAATCACCGACTGTGCCGCAAGCAGCGCAATCGCTATCGGAAGGTCAAAGCTTGAACCACTCTTTGGCAACCACGCGGGCGAGAGGGAGACGGTGACTTTTCGATTAGGCCAATTCTCCGAAGAGTTGACGAGTGCCGACCGGACCCGATCACGAGATTCTGTGAGTGCCGCATCAGGGAGCCCTAAGAGTACATAGCCAGGAAGTCCATCGGCGATATCCACTTCGACTCGGACCAATTGCCCATCAAGTCCCACAAGGGCAACACCCAGACTCTCTCCAAGAGTCATGCGGTTCGAGTCTTCATAAGACGTTCTCTCTGTATTCAACCGTGAACGAACCATCCAAGGAGACGAGAACTGCCGCACAATCGATCTGATACTCGCGCCCGAGTGATTGATGCATTGCCAACCAGGCCAGAGCGAGCCGTTGAAGCCGATGTGCTTTCTCATTTGTGATCGATTCCAACGGGTGACCAAAACTCTTCGAACTCCGAGTCTTGACTTCAACAAATGAAATTTTCCCATCAGGAAGTTCTGCGACGATATCAATCTCGCCCTCTTTAATCCGCCAATTTCTATCTACTATCACCGACCCACGTCTGCTAAGAAAATCAGCGACGGCACTCTCACCAAAATTTCCGAGAGTGCGATTGCCGGACTTTGGGCGATTTGTAAGTGCCATAGTTCGGGCAGAGTAATTCCTGGGACCAGGGGTTCAGAAATGCGAATAGATCTGTGTGGGTCAAACCTCTCTGTGGATACGAGCAGCTACATTTGCAAAAGAGCGACGGTGAATCTCGCACGGTCCAAATTGCGAAAGAGCAGCAGAATGAGTCGATGTTACGTATCCCTTATGGCGACCAAATCCATACTGAGGGAAATCAGTGTCCAAATCGCGCATTATTCGATCTCGCGTGACTTTGGCGATAATGGAAGCAGCACTGATCGTGTGTACGACTTGATCACCTTTCCAGATGCCGAGGGTTGAAATTCCCAGGCCCGGTATTACGTAACCATCAGTGAGGACATAACGCGGCAGAACCGAGAGTCCCTGGACTGCGCGGCGCATTCCATCGATATTCGCCACGTGAACTCCACGCTCATCAATAACTGTTGAGGCAATTTCTACAATTGAAACCGAGAGCGCGTTTTCGATAATTATCTCGTATAGTTCTTCTCGCTGGCCTTCTGATAGCTCCTTTGAATCACGCACAAGCGCAAGATCCGGCGAAAATGGATCCTTTAAAATCACTGCAGCGACCAGCAATGGACCGGCACACGCACCTCGCCCTGCTTCATCAACTCCTGCAATTGGCGAAATTCCATTCTCGAGCAGGAGGCGCTCGATGGTTTTCATTTATTCCTTAGGCGAGAAATTACTTTAAGGCGTCAAAGCGGGAAATAATTTTTGCGTGATTTGATGGCCAGATAACAGCCACAACCCTGCCGACCACTTTACTTACAGGAACCATTCCCTTGTTAATGTCATCTTGGTGGTAACGAGAATCTGCACTCGCTCCACGGTGATCACCCATTACCCAGATTTTCCCTGTCGGCACCGTAACGTCAAAATTCATATCACTCGGATTGTCGCCCTTAAAAATGTAGGGCTCATTAAGGGCTTTACCATTGACGGTTATCATCTTGTTATTGTCACAACAGACGACATGATCGCCAGCAACACCAATTACTCGCTTCACAAGATGCTGCTTCGCGGGGTTGGGTAGAACGCCAACAGCGATAAGACCCTCCTGCAGTTTTGTCAGAATCACAGGTCCTGTTGTGGGCGCAGGCTCCGAGAGCCAATTGTCGGGATCACGGAAAACAACAATATCGCCGCGCTTGAACGTCTTTGAAATGAATGGGACTTTATTTACAGCAACTCGATCATTGATCCGGAGAGTGTTCTCCATGGAGCCAGAGGGAATATAGAAAAATTGTACGAGGAAACTCTTGATTATGAGTGAAACAAGAAGTGCTACGACAACGAGTATTGGTAACTCGCGAAGGAGTGAACCCTTGCGCGACATGCCGTTCGGTTACGCCTGCTCGGCAGAGACTTCACTCTGTTCTGCTACTTCAGGGACTTCGGGAACTTCAGCCAGCGCCACTTCCGCGGTAGACGTCGAACCACTCTGTGACGCCTCTACGTCGCTACGCTTTTCGCGAATCTTGGCAGCCTTGCCACGAAGATCTCGCAAGTAATAGAGCTTGGCTCGACGGACATCACCACGTCGGGCAACTTCAATCTTCTCAATGACTGGGGTGTGCACTGGGAAAGTACGCTCGACGCCCACGCCGTAGGAGATCTTACGGATGGTAAAAGTTTCGCGAGCGCCATTGCCCTGGCGCCGGATAACAATCCCCTGGAAGACCTGGATACGGCTCTTACTCCCCTCAATAACTCGAACGTGGACCTTGAGCTCATCGCCAGCACGGAATGTTGGAATATCTAGGCGAAGGGAAGGCGCATCTACCGCATCAAGCACGTTCATTCTGAGTCCTCATCTTTTTCTACCGCAACGGATTGTGACCGCGAGGGTCTTCTCTCTTGTGACGTCGAGTGATTTACCTGACGTAAGGGGCTCATCCTGCCACAATCACCTCCTATCCACTAAATCCAGCGGAGAATCTGGCCGTGAATGAGCCGTGAATGCGCAGTAAGTCAGACCTAAATCTCCCCTTCCACGGCAGTGGCAAGTGCGGGGTGGAGGAATGGACCGGCACAGACGGTGACCCCCCGTAAATCGGTCGTGATCACGGCCCCGGCCTCAGTTGCAATGAGCCCGGCGGCGGCAGAATCCCATTCGAAGAGGCCATATTCAAAGTACCCGTCAAAGGCACCCAGTGCGACATAGCAGATATCTATCGCAGCCGATCCCAGGCGGCGTAAGTCTCGAATCTGCGGCAGAAGTTGCGCAACTATCCGCCCTTGCTCTACCCGCCGGCGGACATCATAAGCAAAACCGGTTCCGATCAGGGCAAGGTCGAGTGAAATTGGGTCGTTGCAGTGAATTTCCTTTGAGTTTAAAAATGCGCCCCCTCCGCGGATAGCAGTAAAAGTTGAGTTGATTGTTGGCGAATGAACAACGCCGGCGATAACACCTCGCTCGTCCTTAACGGCAATGCTCACATTCCATCCTGGTATTCCATACAAATAATTAACAGTTCCATCAACGGGATCGATCACCCATGTGAGTCCAGAAGTGGACGCACGAGAGGAACCTTCTTCGCCGATAATTCCATCATTGGGGCGAGAGGCTAAAAGTGATTCGACAATAAATTTCTCGCTAGCGCGGTCCATCTGAGTCGCGATGTCAATCGCCGTTGATTTGGATGAGACTTCAAAAGATGCCGGACGATCCATCAGGAGCGTTCCGGCCTCGAGTGCGATTCGAAGGGCGAGTGCCAATAAGTCTTGAGGCCGTGCATTTTCGGTAAAATTCGTCACGCCCATACTCTAACTCCCAATAGGCTCTCTTATATGTTCGCGCCGTACCGCCTTCTCTTTAAAACCCCAGGTGGATTGCGCTTCTCAATATCTGGATTTATAGGCCGTATGCCAATTTCCATGGATCCGCTTGCAATTATCTTTATCGTTGTTTATGCAACTAGCTCTTACACCTTGGCAGGAATCTTGGCCGCGGTGGCCGCGATTGTTGTCTCATTTGCACTTCCTTTCTGGTCTCGAACCGCTGATCGAATTGGGCAGAGCAAAACTCTGCTTATTGCAGTTCCGCTGCGAACTATCTTTATCATCGCCTTTCTCCTTCTTGTGACCCTTGGAGCCCCGATCTGGAGTTGGTTTCTCTCCATTATCGCCGCAGAAGCCAGTTTCATTAATACAGGTGGACTAGTGCGACGGCGCTGGTTCTGGACACTTGGTGACGACCGGAATCTTATTAACACAGCCCTCTCCTTTGAGGCACTCATGGATGAAATTATTTTCATTTTCGGCCCAGTCCTCGCTACGGCATTCGCAACCTCAATTGATCCTTCTGCAGGGCTGATCGTGGGATTATTTTTCCTTCTCTTGGGATCCCTGGCTTTTGGGCTTCAAAAAGAGACGGAACCACCCGCTCATCCGCGAGATTACGATGATCCTCATCCTCCCGTTATGCGGAATACGGCGGTCCAAGCAGTCGTTCTTCCTGCGATATTCATTGGAGGATTCTTTAGTTCAGTTGGCATCGTGGTGGTTGGTTTTATGCAGAGCCAGGGGGCTTCAAGTCGCACAGGCCTCATGCTCGCCGTCTGGTCCTTAGGCAGTGCTGCGTCGGCGATCGTCCATGGATCGATTGAGTGGCAAATCAATCACGCAAAAAGATTTTGGATTTTTCTCTTTGCCCTGACGATACTCTCTATTCCATTCCTCTTCGTGCAGAGCCAGACCTCTCTTGCCATCGCACTATTCCTCAACGGCCTTGCTGTTGCCCCACTTCTCGTGGCGACATATGGACTTGCCGAATCGGCCGTTCCTCCAGCGCAGATAACTGAGACTCTGGCATGGGTCATTGCCGGAATGCCTCTGGGTGGCGCGATTTCCAGCGCGATTGCTGGCTGGGTTATTGACAATTACGGTGCAGAGCGCGGATTTATTCTTCCTATTGCATCTCTTTCTTGCGCAATGGCTATGTCGCTTCCCTACTTTCGTACCTGGAATCGGTTACGCTCGGCTTCGTGACTGAACTTCGTTTGACCGGTAAAACCCCTGATGGGGCATACATAACCTTGACGGACAATGACGGCTTTGAATACACCCTGCGTATTAGCGACACGTTACGTGCCACGGTAAACCAACCGCGACTCACGGCCGTCAGTGATATCGAGTCCGGCACAATCACCGTCAAAGAGATCCAAGCAAGACTTCGAACGGGTGAGCCAATTGAATCTCTCGCCCGAGAAGCACAATGGACCGTTGAAAAAGTTGAACGCTTTGCAGGTCCAATATTGCAGGAACGGACTTACATTATCGGTCTTGCTCATGAGGTTCTCATGCGTAAAGAAGGCGGACGCGAAAATCTAAATTTTGCGGGAGTTGTCGCAGCACGACTTGCACCGCGTCAAGTTGATATGACTGCGGCTGAATGGAGCGCATGGCGCCTGAAAGATGGAAGTTGGGTGATCCGTCTTAACTATCCAACGCGTGATGGAATTGCTATCGCAGACTGGAATTTCGACCTTAGCCGCCGCGTGCTCGCGCCACTTGATGATGACGCACGCTGGATCATCGGAGACGAGAGCGCCAGTCGAGAACGAACCCTCGTTGATCATGGACTTATTTATGGTAATCATCCTTCGGCAACCCGAGGTAACCGACCTCTTGAAAGTCGTGAGGGCCCGCGCTTGGTCTCGATCCGCGAAACTCCGGATGAGGAGGGCGCCAAGGATGGCGTGACCGGAAGGGCAACCGTGCCTTCATGGGACGAAATCATGTTTGGGTCACGTAAGAGTGATGACGACTCCGGAATCTAACTCTTTTAGTCGTTCTACTAAGGAATAAGCGCAAATCCTAGCGGCACAAACTTCTCTGCATCAGTCAATGCCCCATGATGTCCGACCATCATCGATTCCAATTTCTCCCGGAGTGGGTCAATCAGAATCAATCCCCCGCGCGTGAAGGCAATCAGATCTCCCATCCGATCGGACGCGTCATTCGAAATGAAGAGGCCAAATAAATTAGCGTTTATAGCTTCTCGGCGAGTATATATTTCAATCGACTCACCCAAGGTCGTGCGCCAATTTTCAGCGATCTCGTCCGGCCCACTGCCTTTAAGGAAACGGTCTTCCAAGTAAAGGTGGCGCGCCCGCGGCTCACCTGCGACTAGAGAAATACCCTCAAGCAGAGAGTTCTCATGACCTAAAATAATCTTTCCTTCAACATTTACCATTCCATGATCCGAGGTGAGCCAGAACCGCGTGCCCTTGGGAAGTTGATCAAGCAATGTCTTAACAGCGTGATCTACAAATGCCAGGGCGAGTAACCACTTCTCAGAACCCACACCGGAACTGTGGCCTGCTACATCTAAATCGTTGAGATATAGGTAGGTGAAAGATGGGGCTCGCTTTAATCCGTTTTTGGCTTCTTCAACCATCTCGGGAAGAATATTTGCACCGCGGTAGGTGGCACCTCTAAATGCAGCTTGAGTGAAACCAGTATTCTCATACCGTCTTGATGCCACATGAGAAACGGTGATGCCAACTGCACTTCCACGCTCGAAAAGTGTTGGAACTGGCTGCCACATTCGCGGATCCACTCTCTCATCCCATTTGAGAGAATTAAGAATTCGGCCCCCACTCCGTGGAACACGAACCGTGTATCCCAACATTCCGTGAGTACCAGGAAGGGTTCCGGTCATCAATGTGGTCAGACTCGTTGCAGTTGTCGTCGGAAAGGCTGTGAGAATGGGCGGGAAGAATGTAAGCCTGCTTAGAGTAGGTGCAAATTCTCCATATTTTTCAATTACATCAGCACCAAGTCCGTCAACCAGGAGAAGGCAATCACGCCCTTGCGGACTTTCGCCAAAACCGCAACTGTCATACACATCTGAGAGTCCAAGTCCAGCAAAGATAGAGGGAGTTATATCTGCCAGATGCACGGTGTAATCCTCTCACTAAATCCACTATCGTGAGCATGTGATTGAAAGAGATCTGGCACTTCATTTTTCAGATGAAGTGGGGCAAGCTTTACTAGCACGGAAGCCGATAGTCGCACTCGAATCCACCATTATTAGTCACGGATTACCACGCCCCCAAAATCTTGAGGTAGCACGTGAAGTTGAATCCATCGTCCGTCAACGAGGAGCGGCTCCGGCCACGATCGCAGTCATTGATGGAACAGTACATATTGGTCTCAATAATTCAGAACTTGAAGAAATTGCCAGCCGCGAAGATATTGCCAAAGCATCGAGTCGTGACCTTGCTATCGCAGTTGCGTCAGGTACTAGTGCCGCTACGACAGTGGCCGCAACTGCACACCTCGCGGTGCTTGCAGGAATTTCAGTATTCGCGACGGGAGGCTTGGGCGGAGTTCATCGCGGCGCCAACGAGTCATTCGATGAATCAGCTGACCTTACTGCGCTTTCAACATTGGATATCACAGTTGTGTGCGCGGGTGTGAAATCCATCTTGGATGTTGGAGCAACTCTCGAAAGACTCGAGACTTTGGCAATTGGTCTTGTGGGATTTAAAACCACTAATTTTCCTGGCTTCTATCTCACCGATTCAGGCTTCACTATCGAGCACCGAGTGGAGGATGCGACTCAGATCGCTCGCATTTGTGAAGCCCGCGTTCTCCTCAATACCAATCACGCCGCCCTCATTGTTGCCAACCCTGTCGCGAAAGAAATGGCACGTGCACTTCATGACGAGGTTTTGACGAGTGGTCTGGCTCGTGCAAAGGCGGCAGGCATCACAGGAAAGGCCGTTACGCCATTTCTGCTTGAGCATTTTCATTCACAGAGTCACGGCGAATCTCTCCGCGTAAATATCGACATCATCAAATCAAATGCTGCGTTGGCCGCAGACATCGCCGTCGCGCAGAGGGTTTAAACGAAATGGCCAAAGTTCTCTGCATTGGCGATGTAATGCTTGACGTTATCGCGATCATTAAGGAGAAGATCAATTACGGGAGCGATACGCCCTCAAGGATTTCGACTCACGGGGGTGGGGCCGCTGGAAATGTGGCCGCATGGGCCCGCATATCCGGTGCTCCAACTCAAATTGTCGCTCGGGTCGGAAACGATAGTGCGGGAACCGCGGTTCTCTCCGAATTCAACTCCCTTGGAATTTCATACAGTGATCCCGTCATTCCTGGAGCACAAACTGGGGTCGTCGTCGTGCTGGTCGATAAGAGCGGCGAGCGCACGATGTTTCCTGAGACGGGCGCAAACTCAGGGCTCTCTCTGGCCGATCTTCCAACTTTGACTGGCGTTGAAATTGTCTATCTCTCTGGTTACGCACTTTTGGATGCAGGCTCGCGTCCTGGAGTGCTGGAGATGATTTCTAACATTACCGAATCAGGAATCCCAATATTTTTCGATCCCGCAACTGTTGGCGGTATGAGTGAGGTGAACTTATCTGAAGTACGAAGTTGGTTGCCACTGATGAGTGCACTATTTATGAATGAGGAAGAGGCAACATTTCTAACGGGCGAAACCAAATTGGAGCTCGCGCTAGATGCTCTTTTGGAAGAAGCGCCGATCGCCGTCATCAAACGTGGCTCCCACGGAGCGATCGGAAAGATCAGAGGCGGGGAACCCGTCGCGGTACCTGCTGTGCCCACACATGTCGTTGACACAACTGGGGCAGGAGATTCATTTGCCGGAGGCTATATCGCTTCTTGGATAAAGGACCCTGATCTACGCAGTTGTATGGAGGCTGGTGCAGTTGCGGCTGGCCAATGTGTTGCAATCGTGGGGGCTAGACCGCACGTCACTCCCGCATTTTAAAGGCCCGTCTTGGCATAATCACCGCCATGGCTACATCAAAGACTCCAACGGCAAAAGGACGAGGAAAGAAACCAATCGGGCCCAAACCCGGCGAATATGCCGGCAAGGTCATCGATATTGATGTCGCCTCCGAAATGTCTGGCTCCTTCCTCGAGTACGCCTACTCCGTCATCTACTCTCGCGCCCTGCCGGATGCTCGTGATGGCCTCAAGCCGGTCCATCGTCGGATCCTCCACCAGATGGCCGAGATGGGACTTCGCCCCGAGCGCGGACATGTCAAAAGCGCACGGGTCGTGGGTGAGGTCATGGGCAAGCTGCACCCACACGGCGATGCGGCAATTTATGACGCCCTGGTGCGCATGGC
>JACPZY010000201.1 GCA_016195215.1 Actinomycetota bacterium
GTATAGAGCCCCTGTTCTCTTTAACTCCTTCACGAGCAATTTGTCTGCTTCTTTGAAGAATAACCCACCGATCAGTTCGAGCTCTGGAAAGAATGTGCCATCACCCTGAATGGGATTTACGACGGGCAGTCCGTATTTCTTGCAGACGATAAGATCGTCCGCACCGAAAGCGGGAGATTGGTGCACCAAGCCGGTTCCGTCTTCGGTGGTGACATACTCTGCGAGGACGACGAAATGTGATTCGGGGATTTCCACGTAATTAAAGGGACGTTGGTAAGTTGTTCGCTCAAGGTCTGAGCCCTTGAGATGAAGCAGGATCTTCAACTCGCCTTTGAGGACACTTAATAAATTCTCAGCAACTACAAGGACCTCTTTCGAATCCGTTTCACCGTCACGAGTTCTTTCTTCCACGAGTACATACGTGACATCGGGGTGAACAGCAATTGCAGTGTTGGAGACAAGAGTCCAGGGTGTAGTCGTCCACACCAGCAGAGATGCATTCAGGTGGGCAAGTGGCCCTGATGTGATTGGGAAGCGGACGTAGACAGATGGATCTACGACAGTTTCGTACCCTTGCGCCAATTCATGATCAGAGAGTCCAGTGCCGCATCGGGGGCAGTATGGGGCAACACGATGATCTTGAACGAGTAAACCTTTCTTCCAAATTTCTTTTAGGCTCCACCAGACACTCTCGATATATTCCGGGGACATCGTCCAATAAGCCTCATCAAAGTCCACCCAGAAGCCCATCCGGCGGGTCATCTTGGTAAATGCACCTACGTGACGTTGGACTGATTCGCGGCATTTCTCATTGAATTGAATGATTCCGTATTTCTCGATATCCCCTTTCCCTGAAAACCCAAGCTCCTTCTCTACCGCGATCTCAACCGGCAGGCCATGGCAATCCCAACCCGCTTTGCGAACGACGTACTTGCCTTTCATCGTCTGATAGCGGGGAAATACATCTTTAAATACCCGCGCTTCGATATGGTGAGTTCCCGGGGCGCCATTGGCAGTAGGAGGGCCCTCATAAAATGTCCAGGACTGCGAGCCCAGACGGGCTTCAACTGTTTTCTTAAAAATTAAATGAGATTCCCAGAAGTCCAGGATTGAATGCTCCATGGAAGGTAAATCCACGTGTGCACCAATGGAGCGGTATGAACTCATCTGCGTCCCCTATTTCTATCAGTTATCTATCAGTCTCTGATATCAATGGAGGGACGGACTCGATCTGCCGAGTTCGCGGTACCACCCGCCTTGCATGGTCAATTCCCCGGATCGGGTCCAGATGACTATGCCGCTTCATCAGGAGGGCTGGAATAGCCCCTTCTGACTAGTTCCCGCGTACCAGGTCTACCCCGCATAGGTTGGTGCGGCTCTTCTGGCTAGCTCGAAGGTGATTGCCTCGTCATAGCCCTTTCGCGAAGGTTTTAGTGTATTGCATCGCGCGTAGAGTGGCATTCTTCTCAATATCAGCATAGGGTTCCCGCCGTGGTATTGAAGAAGAAGAGTGTGCCTGCCAGATCTGTAGCCAAGAAGGCTCCAGTTAAGAAAGCCCCTGCCAAATCTGTATCCAAGAAATCAGTGGCTAAGAAAGCCCCTGCCAGATCTGTAGCCAAGAAGGCTCCAGCTAAGAAAGCCCCTGCCAGATCTGTAGCAAAAAAGACGCTGGCAAAACCAGCGGAGACTAAGAAGGCGCCAGGGCGTCCCTTTCCCGCCAAAGTCAGTGCTCCTGAAACGAATATTCTCCCACCTACATCCTTCGTTGCGGTTCCAGTGGTCGAAGAGCGTCGACTTGTAATGCCGCCTCCACCACGGCCTACCAAGAATGGAAGGAAGTCTCCACCGCTCAAACCGATCAAAGGTGCGCCTTTGCCGGTAGTGGTGGCAGAGAATGAAACTCCGTGGAGCGCAACTGAATTGAAGGCGGTACGTTCTGCCCTTGCCAAAGAATTGGTCCGCCTTAATACTGAGTTAGCCTCCGTTGAACTCGAAATGGATGCACTGATTCGTGAATCTGGCGAAGGTGCAGGCGATGACCAAGCTGATGCTGGTACAAAGACATTCGAACGCGAACACGAGATGTCCCTTGTGATAAACGCACGAGATATGGTTCTGCAGACTGAGCGCGCCCTCGAAAGAATCGATAATCGAACATACGGTCGTTGTGAAGAGTGCGGAAATCCCATTGGTAAGGCCCGGCTTCAAGTATTTCCGCGCGCAACTCTCTGCATGACCTGCAAACAGAAGGAAGAGCGGCGCTGATTTTGCGCCGAGAGCGACCAATGTGGATTCGCGTCCTACTGGTCGCGTGGCTTGTATGGTTGTTGGATGTAGGCAGCAAAACCTGGGCTCTCACAGTTCTTGAGAATGAAGAGCCGAAAAAGATTCTTGGAAATTTTCTCTCCTTATCTCTAGCCAGGAATTCTGGATCCGCATTTAGCATTGCTAGGAGCGGGACCCAATTCCTTGCGATTTTTGCGATCATTGTTATTTGTGGGATTGGATATTGGGCCAGGCGTTTGACCTCTCTGCCTTGGGCGTACGTTTTTGGTCTGGTTCTTGGCGGGACCCTCGGAAATTTAACGGATCGTATCTTTCGGGCATCGCCCCAAAATGGAGCTTTCCGAGGGAGGGTGATCGACTGGATTGCGCTCCCTCACTGGCCGGTCTTCAATTTAGCCGATTCGGCTATTGTGATCGCAGTAGCGATTTCAGCGATACTCTCAATTCGGAACGTTTCGCCTATTTCGCCTTCAGAAGGGCGAAGAGATGATGGCCCTCATGGCACGTGAACTGCGGACTTTGGCCCTCCCCGAGGGCGTTGACGGGGAACGAGTCGACACTGCACTCACCCGCGTATTAGGCCTCTCCCGCACCACAATTGCTCGATTATTGGAAGAGGGCGAGATCAGGAGCAGCGGTAATCCCATGGTGAAATCTGAACGAGTCACTGGGGGACAGGTTTTAGAAATACTTTTACCAGATACATCAGTGGGGGCGCCTATTCCTTTGACTCCCATCGATGGTCTCTCGGTTCTTTATGATGACGCGGCGATTGTGGTGATTAATAAACCAGTTGGTTGCGCGGCACACCCGAGTCCCGGGTGGACCGGACCAACTGTGGTCGGGGCATTGACGGCTGCTGGTTATTCGGTTTCAACGAGCGGGGCTGCTGAAAGAGCGGGCATTGTTCATAGACTCGATGTAGGTACGAGTGGATTGATGGTGGTCGCTAAAACAGATGAGGCATACTCATTTCTCAAGGCAGCATTTAGAAATCGACAAGTTGAAAAGATTTACAATGCACTTGTCCAAGGCCATATGGACCCACCGACCGGAACCATTGATGCACCGATTGGTCGACACCCAAAAGAGGATTATCGCTTTGCCGTTGTGGCCGGTGGCAAAACGAGTATCACGCACTACGAAGTGATGGAGTTCTTCCCCGCGGTCTCTCTTGTCAAAGTTGAACTTGAGACTGGACGGACACATCAGATTCGAGTTCACTTCTCGGCGCTCCGTCATCCTTTAGTGGGGGATCTCACTTACGGAGCAGATCCCACGCTCGCTTCTCGGTTGAAAATCTTCCGCCCGTGGCTTCACGCCCTCGAACTGCGCTTTCGTCATCCCGTCTCTAAACTGCCCCTGAATTTCTCAGCCCCCTATCCAGAGGATTTAAAGAGAGTCTTGGCGTTGCTTGAATCGCCCACGCCTCTGTAAGGACTAGTCTCACCAATCGTGACCTCCTTTGTTCATCTCCACGTTCATACCGAGTATTCGATGCTTGATGGTGCGGCGCGTGTAGGCGATTTAGTTGGCGAAGTGGCAAAGCAGAACATGCCGGCGCTTGCGATGACCGACCACGGCAATGTCTTTGGCGCGTACGACTTTTATAAGCAGACGAAAAGGGCGGGCATTAAGCCGATCATTGGCATTGAGGCCTATGTCGCACCCGAATCTCGTTTCGATAAGCGCCGTGTCAAATGGGCTGAAGGTGGAGACGACGATGTTTCCGGTGGCGGTGCGTATACCCACATGACAATCCTCGCCGAGAATAACGAGGGTCTTAGCAATCTCTTCCGCCTTTCTTCATTGGCATCGCTTGAGGGGTACTACTACAAGCCACGGATGGACCGAGAACTCCTCTCAAAATATTCGTCCGGTCTGATTGCGACCACGGGCTGTCCTGGTGGTGAGGTTCAGACTCGATTGCGGATGGGTGCTTTTGCTGAAGCGAGGAGAGCCGCGAGCGAATTGCAAGACATATTTGGCCCGGAGAATTTCTTTTTGGAGATCATGGATCACGGCATCGAGATCGAATCCAGAGTCAAAACCGATCTCCTTAAATTGGGACGCGAACTTAATTTACCTCTGCTGGCCACGAACGACCTTCATTACACGCGGTACCAGGATGCATCAGCACACGAAGTTCTTCTCTGCGTCCAATCGGGTTCGACGCTAGCAGACCCTAAGCGATTCAAATTCGAAAATCAGGAGTTCTATCTTAAAACGGCCGAACAGATGCGTGAGTTGTTTAGAGATATTCCTGAAAGTTGTGACAACACCTTGTTGATAGCGGAACGATGCAATGTGACTCTGCGCGAGGGAGAGAATCTCCTCCCTAAATTCACCGTCCCTGAAGGAGAGACCGAGGATTCCTGGCTAAGAAAAGAATCTGAACGTGGGCTCAATCAGAAAATGGGTGGAAATGTTCCACCCCTTCATTCCAAACGGTTGCAGTACGAACTTGATGTCATGATCAAGATGGGATTTCCCGGTTACTTTCTTGTGGTTGCCGACCTTGTCACACATGCGAAAAAAGAGGGAATCCGCGTGGGACCAGGGCGTGGTTCAGCTGCTGGATCTCTGGTGTCGTATGCGCTTGGAATTACGGCGCTTGATCCCATTAAACATGGATTATTATTTGAGCGTTTTCTTAATCCAGAGCGAATCTCAATGCCTGACATTGACTTGGATTTCGATGAAAGACGACGGAGCGAAATGATCCGTTATGCGACCCATAAGTATGGCGAGGATCGAGTCGCACAAATCATTACTTACGGAACCATTAAATCAAAGCAAGCGATCAAAGACTCAAGTCGCGTCCTCGGCTATCCATATGCAATCGGCGAACGACTTACCAAGGCTCTTCCTCCAGCGATTATGGGCAAAGACATTTCGCTGGCAGGCGTGTTCGATCCGAAGAATGATCGCTACGTCGAAGCAAGTGAATTTCGATCTTTGTATGAATCAGATCAGGATTCGAAGCGAGTAGTTGATACAGCCCTCGGTCTTGAAGGTTTGAAACGTCAGTGGGGTGTTCACGCAGCGGGCGTTATTCTCTCGCGGGAACCCTTGCTTGATGTTATCCCTATTCACCGTCGTGAGGCGGACGGGGCGATCATCACTCAGTTCGACATGGGTGCATGTGAAGCTATTGGATTGTTAAAAATGGATTTCTTGGGCCTGCGAAACCTCTCCGTTCTGGATGATTGCCTTCTCAACATCAAGGCTAATCGCCACGAAGATGTAGTCCTTGAATCCCTCTCTCTTGACGACTCTAAAACTTTCGAGTTGCTAGGCCGCGGAGATACCTTGGGGGTATTTCAACTAGATGGTGGTCCGATGCGTGCACTTCTGCGCTCCATGGCGCCAGATTCATTTGAAGATATTTGCGCTGTGATAGCTCTCTACCGTCCCGGACCAATGGGTGAGAATGCACATAACAACTACGCGGACCGTAAGAATGGCCGAAAACCCGTTGAGCCGATTCACCCTGAACTATCTGGGCCGCTCCAAGAAATATTGGGGGATACGTATGGGCTTATTGTGTATCAGGAGCAGGTTATGGCTATCGCGCAGAAAGTCGCCGGATTTTCCTTGGGACGTGCAGATTTACTCCGCAAGGCGATGGGCAAGAAAGATCGACTTATCCTCGATAAGGAGTACGTTCATTTTGAAGCAGGTATGAAAGCAAACGGATTTAACAGTTCTGCGATTGAGAAACTCTGGCAGACACTGATCCCATTTTCGGACTATGCCTTTAACCGCGCCCACAGTGCTGGATATGGGACGGTCTCGTATTGGACCGCGTACTTAAAATCCAACTATCCCACCGAGTACATGGCAGCTCTCCTAACAAGTGTCCGCGATGATAAGGATAAGTCTGCGCTTTATCTCAGCGAGTGCCGTCGCATGGGCATCCGAGTTCTTCCGCCTGATGTCAATGAATCGAATGCAGAGTACACGCCGCGCGGTGTCGATATCCGATTCGGATTAGCGGCTATACGCAATGTGGGAGAAGGAGTAGTTGCTTCTATTAAGAGGTCTAGGGAATTGAAAGGTCACTTCACATCCTTTGGAGACTTCTTGGCAAAGGTAGATGTCCAAGTCTGCAACAAGAAAACAATAGAATCCCTCATCAAGGCAGGTGCTTTCGACTCCTTTAACCTGCCTAGAAAAGGACTCTTGGCAATTCACCTGCAGGCCATCGATTCAATTTTAGAGAGAAAACGAGCTGAATCAATTGGTCAGTTTGATCTCTTCGGGGGAGAGTCTGTTGAACAGGTTTCGACTCTGGATCTGATTGTCCCTACTGGCGAATGGGAGAAATCGCAATTACTAAGTTTCGAGCGGGAGATGCTCGGACTCTACGTTTCAGACCATCCGCTGCTTGGAATAGAGCATCTGCTCAAGAGCGCAACAGATCTTTCGATCAGTCAATTGCTAGATGACACAGCTTCACAAGATCAGATGGTTACTATCGGCGGCCTAATCACTGGCATTCAGCGAAAAGTAACTCGTCAAGGTGCCTCGTGGGCCATTGTCACGATTGAAGACCTGGAAGGCTCTATCGACGCGCTTTTTTTCTCAAATACTTATACGCAGTATGCACTGACATTGGCGGAGGATCGTGTTGTGATTATTAGAGGCAGAGCAGATCGACGCGAGGACCAACTCAGATTCACCGCCCTTGAGATGACCATGCCTGATGTGACGCAAGGACCAGCAGGCCCGCTTGTGATCACGATGCCTATTTCGCAGGTCACGCCACCTATAGTCGACCGTATGCGGGAGATACTGAGAACACACCCAGGAAATCGGGAAGTTCATCTTCACCTAGATGACCAAGGTAAAAGTACGGTGATGAAGTTGGATGCTCGCGTAACGGCGTCTCCTAGTCTGAGCGCCGATTTAAAGGCAATTCTGGGGCCGTACTGCCTCATATAACTGGCTATAACTTCCGCGGATTTCATCTTCTGAAAGAGATTGAGCCCTTTAATGCGGGTTCGGCGAAGAAGACCGAGCCTCTAGACTTACCCTAAGAAAACATCAAGGTTGACTTCAAGGGCGAAGTGAGCCGGCATAGAAATGGGCAGTGGAAATGGTACGTACCGTTGATTTTCGCGGTCGTTCTCTGACGAAGGCGCAGTACAGAGACGAACTCCCTCGGGCGAGGTTAGACGTCGCCGCAGCGATGACGCTGATCGCGCCCATCCTGCACCGAGTTTCTCAGGGTTCGGAATCCGATCTTCTCGATCTATGTCAGGAATTTGATGGAATTCGTCCGCCTTCCATCCGCGTTTCACAGAAAGCAATTGATAGAGCGCTGGAAAGTCTTGATTCGGAAGTTCGGACCGCCCTCGAACTTTCTATTCGTCGAATCCGAATAGTGCATGAGAGCCAGCGGCGCGATGAAACCGAAACCGTAGTCGTAGAGGGTGGAACCGTTACTGAGCGTTGGATCCCGGTTGATCGAGTTGGCCTTTATGTTCCTGGCGGACGGGCGGTCTATCCCAGTAGCGTCATAATGAATGTGGTGCCAGCGCAAATAGCAGAAGTGTCGAGCATCGCTGTGGCATCGCCGCCGCAACGTGATTTTGGTGGAATGCCACATCCCACAATTCTTGCGACTTGTGCGCTTCTAGGAATAAGCGAGGTGTATGCCATTGGCGGTGCGCAAGCGATCGCCCTTTTTGCATATGGCATGGATGATCTCTGTGAACGAGTCGACATGGTGACAGGACCTGGAAACATTTATGTCGCTGCAGCAAAACGCGCACTTCGCGGGGTTGTCGGAATTGACGCCGAAGCCGGGCCAACCGAAATCGCAA
>JACPZY010000219.1 GCA_016195215.1 Actinomycetota bacterium
CGCAGGGTGCTAAAGGCGAGACGGGCGCAACCGGTGCGCAGGGTGCTAAAGGCGAGACGGGCGCAACCGGTGCGCAGGGTGCTAAAGGCGAGACGGGCGCAACCGGTGCTTTGGGGGCCAAAGGTGAGACGGGACTCCAGGGACCGATGGGACCCCAAGGTCCACAAGGAATTCAGGGCGGAGCCGGTCCTGCCGGTCCCAAGGGTGATGTAGGTCCTCAGGGGCCTGCTGGACCTCCAGGTGCAGGTGGAACCGCGGTTCCGGTCTGTGTAACCCCCGGTGGTAACGTCACGTGGGGTGCTTGCAAGAAATCTGGCAGTGGTAGTGAAGATAACGGCAATAGCGGCAATGGAGACGGCCAAAATAGTGGCGGTTCGTCCACCCAAGGCACCACTTACTACATGTTAGTCAAGTCCGGATGACGGATGTGGAGAGTTTGACCATGAGATCGGGAGATGATGATGATAAGGCTACCCTGGTAGTAGATCAATTCCTGCCCGAGGATAATCATCACCCGCTTCTTGGTTATTACGTCCATCAATCGCGCCGAAAATATTTCACAATTCTATTTACGGTTGCTGCATTCAGTGCGTTGTTGAGTTTTGCCCTCACTTGGGCAATCGTAGCTTCCCGGCCGGTGAAAGTTACTTTTGCTCTGCCCAACCAGACGAACAGTACGCCGAGTGCAGCCCCGTCGCCCACCGCGAATTTAAATTCCTCAGGGCGGGCAGCACTGACTGAGGAGCAACTCAGAGCCGAAGTGAAAAAAGTAGGTGGCTCCATTTTCTGGGCTGGCGCGTTGCCCGGTGCCAAATACACCTTCAACCATATTACTAACGGGCAGGATTTCATTCGCTATCTTCCAAATGGCCAAGGACTGAGCGACACGGCTCAGAATTATCGCGTCATTGCTACTTACAAAGATGCCACGGCTTATGCAACGATAGTTGCGGCCGCCAAACTCAAGACTGGCGTGAGCCTGACAAATCCTGATGGTTCTGTTGTCTATTACGCAACAGCCACGCCGACCCACGTCTACCTGGCTTTTAAGAACTTCCCCTATCAGATTGAAATATTTGATCCAACCCCTGGCGCTTCGTTGAAATTAGCCACATCTCCGGGTGCCATTGCGAGCCTCCTCCAATGAAGACCCAGCGGCGAGCAGGTGAAGGATGATGACAGAGGAAGAGAAACTGGATCCAAAATCCTCCCAAGCAGACTCGACTCCGGAGTCTGCTGATGAGAAGGGCCAGATGCTTGTTATTTATTTGCCCGAAGGTTCTGTGATTGTTGATCGCACAGATGTGAATTTGGCGGCCGCCCCAAAGGGCATTGTTGAGCATGTATTGAAGGATCCGGCTACCACTTCAACTGAACCTGCGGTTGTTAAAGTCGCCCCAGAAGAACTGCAATCGTCCTTACAAGAACTGGTTCGGCTTGCGGTCCAGGAAGTTCTCCAGACTACTGGACAAGTTCCGATGGACGCTTCAAGAATGGAGGCATCTGAACCGATTCTCGAGCCGCCGGCGGCAATGGCGGCAACGTCAGTTACTCCAAAAGTTGAAACTCCTGGGGTTCACGCCGCTCCACATTTGAGGGCTCACCGACTTCATCTTCGCAGAAGGCGACAGGTCGATTGGGGACTTCGAATCAGCATGCTCTTCATTTCCTACTTAGTCCTCATTGCTATCGTTCCGATCGTCTTGTCATCTGCATCCGGAATCGCGATTCAGGTGTCGAAGACCAGCCTTACTAACCCTCTGATTGCAAGGGGCGACATGATGGTTTATAGCAAATTGCCTGTTTCCGCATTAAAAGTTGGCAACGTCCTTCTGATGCGCGATGAGAATTCTTGGCGCTTCCATATCGGTGAAATCAGTTCAATTACCGAAAACGGAGCCGACTCTACGATTGCAACCACTTCTACAACGAGTGGAGGGAGGTCGGTGACCCATCATTCACTTGTACTACCAAATACTTCGGAGGTTAATCAGGTTTATCAGGTCATTCCAAAGTTGGGTTACCTTTCACTCATTTTCTCTTCCGCGCTTGTGAAAGTGGGGGGTGGAGTCCTTATTTTGATTCTCAATTTGATCTTCCATCGCCGGAAATGGCGGCCAAATCGCATGCAGGTCCTTAACCGATGATCCGCGATGCCGCGAGGTCATAACCCAACTGATCTTCCGCACAAGAATTTGAAACATTAACGATCAGCCTTCACCTTCGTGACCCTCAAGTAATCCACGGCAACCATCTGTCTTTCTCTCCAGATGCCCATGGATCCACAGCCCCATCTAAGTTGAGGAGAAGGTCGCCTATATATGGTTAAAAGAGGAAGAAAAAGGTGGAGGGTGGTTGAAAAGGGAGAGAAATGGAGTAAAGTGGGGGCATTGCACGCTGGGCCTGGGGAAGGGAGCCAGAGAAGATGTTTCTTGGCACCCACGAACCACGTCTGGATGAGAAGGGTCGACTTATCCTTCCCGCCAAATTTCGCGATGAGTTGGCAAGTGGCCTGGTTATTACAAAAGGGCAGGAGCGCTCTCTTTACGTATTTCCGGCATCGGAGTTCGCCACTATTACCGAGACCCTGCGCCAAGCCCCGGTAACTGCTAAATCGGCCCGCGATTATATGCGCGTCATGTTTGCTGGAGCCCACGATGAAATTCCAGACCGTCAGGGTCGGATCACCATTCCACAAGGACTTAGAACATACGCCGGTCTTGAAAAAGAGTGCGTAGTGATAGGTGCAAATACTCGCGTTGAAATTTGGGATGCAACGTCATGGCGCGAATATCTTGCTGACCGCGAAAAGGGGTTTGCCGAAGTTTCAGAGGAGGTATTCCCCGGACTTTTCTAGATAAATCAAGTGGATCTCTCTTGTGGCCACCGCCGACCTCATAGATCGGCACCCCTTCCCCGGTGCCGATGTAAAAGTTCCGTCGGTCGGCGGTGACCAGAGGAGAGAAGCGCTAGATGAAGAGTATTTATTGAGATTGCAACGGATCAAAGAGTGAATGGGGGAGAAATTGGCACAACATGTATCAGTAATGCTCGAACGATGCCTTGCTTTACTTACTCCCGCAATTGAGAGAAGCGAAAGTCCGGTCGTTGTGGATGCCACGTTGGGACTTGGAGGCCATACTGAAGCCCTCCTTTCAAGATTTTCAAACCTTATAGTCATTGGAATTGATCGTGATCTTGAGGCGTTAGCAATTGCTAAAACTCGCCTTGAAGTATTTGGCGACCGGTTTAAACCTATCCATGCAATTTATGACGATATCCAAAACTGCATCGCCCACTTTGGATACAGAAAAGTTAACGGAATTCTCTTTGATCTGGGCATTTCTTCAATGCAGGTAGACCAGTCCGAACGAGGATTCTCTTATTCGCAAGATGCACCCCTTGATATGCGTATGGATCGCAGCCAAGGGAGAACTGCAGCAGACTTAGTCAATTTTGCGGATCGAGACGAATTGATATTAATTTTACGTAAGTATGGCGAAGAGAAATTTGCGCCACGAATTGTTGATTCGATTCTTCGGAGAAGGGCAATTTCTCCTTTGAATTCAACATCCGCTTTGGCCGCGCTCGTTAAGGAGAGTATTCCAGCCGCAACTCGACGAACAGGTGGCAATCCGGCAAAGCGAACTTTCCAGGCTCTACGCATTGCGGTTAATGACGAGTTAGAGGTGCTGTCGCGAGCGATTCCTGCATCTTTGAATGCTCTCGTAGTAGGTGGTCGATTAGTTGTCATGTCCTTCCAATCATTGGAAGATAGAATCGTTAAGAACTTCTTTTCGAGCGCCACTCAATCTCTAACACCACGTGAATTGCCAGTCGAGATCCCCGAACTTGCGGCCAAATTCAAGCTGGTTGTGAAAAGTAGTGAGACTGCCTTGGAAAGCGAACGAATCGATAATTCGAGATAGCAATCCGTGCGCCTTCGAGCAATCGAAAAGGTGGCCGCATAGTGGCGGCGACTTTCCTCGCCCCCCAACCTAAGGGTGCTCGGTCGACTTTTGCGGAGAGAAAGCCTCGGACGGCACTGAGGCTGGTACCTGACTTAACAAGTGGAGAGCAAGTTGATCGCAAGGCATTTTTAGTTTTCCTTTCGCTCGTAGGAGTTGTGGGCCTTCTGCTTTTACTTGCGATAAATACGATGCTGGCTCAGGATGCTTTCGAGTTGCGCCGCTTACAAGCGCAGGCGACAACATTGGGTGATCAACGTGAGGCAGTAATGAAGGAGATTGCTATTGCATCATCACCGGAAGTGCTTGCGGCGCGCGCTGCTGCCGCTGGAATGGTTCCGTCTCAGAGTCCGCGCTTCCTCTCGTTGACACCGACAGAATTGAGTTCAGTAGGCGCAAAAGGCTGAGCATGGGAAATTTTTCATTGTCACGCTCTCGGATCGGTACTCTGATCATCGTCTCCTTTCTACTCCTTGCACTCTTTTCTTTTCGACTTGTAGATATTCAGGCCGTACAGGCCAATACTTACGCACTTCGAGCGGCTCAGGAGCTCTCGACCATTTCCACTATGCCAGCGCCGCGCGGTGCGATTAAGGACATCAATGGTGTGGAGTTTGCTAGAAGTGTTACAGCAATAAATGTCGTGGTCGATCAAACTCTTATTTCAAATCCATCTAAATTCGCCGAGATAGCAGCACCGATTTTGTCTATGTCAGTGAGCGATGTTGCAGAACAGGCGACTGGGAAGCGACGTTGGAGCTTGGTCGCTCGTAATGTAACGCCCGCCAGGTGGTTGGCGCTCAAAGCTGCCCTGGAGAGTTATAACGAATCTCTAAGTCGGAGGGATATCTCTAAAAGACTATTTGGCTATTATCCAGAACGTGGCTACATACGCGAATATCCTTCTGGTTCACTGATCGCCTCACTTATTGGGTTTGTGAATCAAGCAGGAGTGGGGGCAGCCGGACTTGAGTCAAGCATGAATTCCCAACTAACTGGGACTGAGGGTAAGTACAGCTACGCAAATGGATACGGAGCTGAAATCCCGGGCTCGCAACAAGAATTGATACCGGCAAAAACCGGAACTACTCTGCGATTGACGATTGATCGTGATGTCCAATGGGTGGCTTTGAAGGCAATTTCAGCGGCCGTAAAAGCGTCTGATGCAATTAGCGGTACTGTGATCGTGATGGATCCGAAAACAGGACAGATACTGGATCATACAACGGCACCGACGTATGACCCGAATGACACTAGAGATGTCCCCTTAAGTTTGATGA
>JACPZY010000228.1 GCA_016195215.1 Actinomycetota bacterium
GCAGGGCGGCCCGCAGATCGACATCCCGGAGCTGGTCAACTACCACCCGCTGAAAACCGTCACCGACTGTGAGAACTTCGTCACCCGTCTGCATGCTGTTCCGGCCTACATCGATCAAATCATTATGTTTGGAACCCTCGACGTCTCAGTGAATCGCGGCCTAGCAGGAAAAAAGGTCACCTTCATCATGGCCCACGGTGGCTCCTATGCCCCGAGTACGCCGAAGGCAAGTTGGGATTTTGAGACTGGGTATTTGAAGTTGGTGGCCAGCGCTCTAGGTGCGACCGACGTACAAATAATTGCAGCGGATTTCACTCTGGCTGGAGTATCGCCCGCAATGGCAGATTTCGTTGACGCGAAAGCGGCATCGATTAGCGCTGCACGGCAAGCTGCGCGAAGTCGCGCCGCTTAACCCTTCCTAAGAAAGAGAGTGGCTGCCCGGTGAGGGCTGCCACTCTTTTTTTATGTTCATCTACCGCATTTTCCGACCCGCCGAAAAAAAGAAGTCCTTTCCATAACAACCCTTTGCGAGGAGAGTGTCCTCACGGAACTTAGATACACCCGCCCGAAGAGGAGAGAAATATGTTCTTACTTGCTCGCTCACTGGACTCCCCCGCAAAGTTTTTTAACTGGGGGTTTATTTCAATCTCAATTCCTAATCTCATCATGATTGGGTTGATTATTGTGCTCTTCGTTCTTGCAATAGTCATTCCTTTTCCTATCCATAAGGGGAAGTGAAGCTATGGCGACTATGTGGACGACAAGATTGCGCAAATCGACCGTCGAAAAATTTGAGCCACAAGACATCCTTCCAGATGAACAGCCGTCATACGTTGCATCCTGGATTTACGTATTCGGTGTGCTCACACTTGCTTCGCTCACGGTTATTATCATCACCGGACTCTGGCTTACTACTAAAGGCGTCACCTGGTGGCATACATCGAGTGTTGGCCACTTTGTCAACTCGCTTCATCTCTGGTCTGTTGAACTCTTCTTTGTCTTTATGGTCGTCCACCTCTGGGGAAAATTCTGGATGGCAGCATGGCGAGGCCGTCGCTTCGCTACATGGGTAACAGGCGTCATCGCCTTCGTAACTTCCATTGCGACTGGCTTTACCGGGTATCTCATTCAGACGAATTTTGATTCGCAGTGGATTGGTTCTCAAGCAAAGGATGGACTCAATGCAGTCGGAATTGGTTCCTTCTTCAATACTCTCAATACGGGGCAAGCTACTCTCCTTCATGTAGCTCTGTTACCTCTTGTGGTGGGTGCAATCACAATCTGGCACGTCATATTGGTAAGACGCAATGGTGTCGTTCCTCCGCTTGACGCCAACGAGATTGCTGGAGGTGCCAAGTGAGTCACAAAGAACGCAATGTAGATCTCGCAAAATGGAGTGGACCTAAACGCCCCTACGATTTAGTAAAAGAGTTTGTTATTGCACTCTTAGTCGTATCGGTTCTAGTTGCTGGACTCGCAACGCTTTTCGGATCGCCAGATCAAAAGGCTGTGACACTTCAGGATTGGGCTAAGAAGGCGCCTTCCGATTTCATCGCGACAACGACGGGCGAATTGGCGGGCACGACTATTAGTGCCGCTTACGGTGCTCCGTATAACGACGCGTCAGAAGGGCTCTCACTCGGACCTCTTAAATTGCAGAAGTGGGCCGGCGTAACCATTCCAGTTGACCCAAAGTACGACTTTGTCATTGAACCTCTTGCATACAGCAAGGACTCGGCTGTTCCAATCGCTCTTGACCAATGGAATGGTGCGAGTGCTAATCAGCAGTTGACGTGGGCAACAGATTACGCCTCAGCAATCGAAAAGGCCGGAGATTCATCCAAGGTCACATCCAGCAATGCATTCGGACCAGTTCCAGCAATGTCTGCAGGGCTACTGGCTCTTGCCCAGGACGGCAACTTAGATGGGTTGCTCACCACTAGTGACACTCCCTATCCAAGCGATTTCACCAAACCAATACTCTTTCTTGCAGATGGCGGATACCTAGATGAATTGGGTGCCGCACAACATCTCCACGGCGATCAATGGGGAATGATGAATGAGACTGGTTCATATCCCGGGCAGTCCTGGCTATGGCTCTTCTCGCTCTGGTATAACGTAGAACCATTCAAGTCATCGGAGAATGCAGATGCCCAGATTTTCTTCGTGCTTTTTCTCCTTAACTTGGGGTTCATCTTCATGCCAAAACTTCCGTTCATTAACCGTTTACCACGATTGATTCCAATTCACCGCCTTATTTGGAGAAGGTACTACCGAGAAAATAATTTGTAGTTCCACTCAAGTTGAGTCGACTCGTTACTCGTCCGTTATCCACAAGCCAGTAACGGGTCGTCTCATCAATGGAGAAGTGATCATGAAGATAATGGCGAGCACCACCGAACCCAAGCGATACCCAGGCATTAAATCTCGGTACTCTTGGGCATGGCCCGAAGAATTTCAAAGACGCTCCTTCGATTCTTCGCCACCGAAAGTTCCGGTGGAATTATCCTTGTCATTTCTGCTGCAATCGCTCTGTTCTTTGCCAACTCACCCCTGAAAGAGAGCTATGCCGCATTCTGGCAACCTAGGCAGGCATTTATAAGCGAGGGTCTTATAAGTATTTTTTTCTTTCTTGTTGGCTTAGAAATCAAACGCGAATTTATCCACGGTGAATTACGCGATCCTAGAAAAGCCGCTCTGCCCATTCTCAGTGCGATTGGAGGAATGCTTGCTCCCGCGCTTATTTACCTACTCATAAATCAAGGAGGCGATGGTGCACGCGGCTGGGCTGTCCCTATGCCAACAGATATCGCTCTCGCGATTGGCGCATTGGCCCTTCTAGGTTCTCGCGTGAATTCATCCCTAAAGATCTTCTTACTTTCCTTGGCCATTGCAGATGATCTTGGTTCAATTCTCGTTCTGGGAGTTTTCTACTCACAAGGCATTAATCCGGTGAGACTCATTTCGACGATCGGGGCCGTACTCATCGCATGGTTGCTTCCTACTGGACGCAAACTCCCCCTCGACCGACTTATCGATTGGATTCACCCCTGGAGTAGTTATCTTGTCATTCCGCTGTTTGCTCTTGCGAATATAGGAGTAAATCTTGATTTCGGTACTTTGAAGACGATTGCTACCTCACCAATCACATTGGGAATTATCATCGGACGGGTCGCTGGAAAATTCATAGGGATCACACTTTTCGCCTGGTTGGCCGTCAAAATGGGTATAGCGAAGATGCCAGAGTCGCTCTCAATCAGAGAGATCGCCGGAGTCGCTGCTCTGGGTGGAATGGGATTGACCGTCTCTCTCATTATTGCTGAATTAGCCCTAGGCGATCCATCTCAGCTCGCACAAGTCAAGGCAGGGTTAATTGTCTCGGCAATACTCTCTGGATTAATTGGTCTTGCGATTCTTCATCGGCACTTGCCCGCCAGGAACTAGTTAGAACCCGCCGCCATGACGGTAATGTAGGCATTCTTGACTGGCTCTCTAAAAACCGAGATTGCACTTCCGGGGACCGGCATTTCTTCAATGATTATTTCGCCGCCGAGTTCGCGAACCTTTCCTTTAATCCGATCCAATGAATCCACGACAAAAACTGGCATCCATTGAGGAGTATGTTCCGAACCCTCGCCGTAACTTACGCTGGCAAACCATTGATCTCCATTGGTGAGAATCTTCATCTCGCCTTCGTTATGTGAGCCAACCCCCAATACCGTCTTGTAAAAATCCAGAACGGGTTGAGTTTCCTCAGAGACATGATCAAACCAACCGAGCGAATTTGGCTCGTACATCACTCCGAAACCATGGAATTCAATCGGTTGCCACAATCCATAAACCGTATTGAATGGATCCATTAACAAGCACATCCAACCAAGGTTCATGATCTGCATAGGCGGAACGATGATCTGCGCACCATTATCGGCGGCCCTTTTGCAGTCAACTTCAATCTTTCCTGATGTGAAATAAGTAATCCAAAGCCCTCGTCCTTCGTCCTGTTCACCGATTCCCAGTACGGCTTCTCCATTATTCCTGGCAATTGAGTAATAGCCCATCTCGGGAGTCCCCAAATCAAACTGCCAACCGAACAACGCGGTATAGAAATCAATAAGGGCTAGACGATCGGTGGAATTGGAAACTACCGAATCGATCCAACAGGGCATACCGTGCGCATGTTCTGTAAATTGCGGCATGGAGGCAATCTGCCACGCCAAAGGGATTAACTCAAGAGATACGGGGCCCTTTCTTGCTCTTTGATCGAATTCCTTGAGAGGAGAACGTGCCCCACGAATCCGAAAATGAGAGCAAAGATTACTCCTACGTTTGCGTAAGCCCAGGGACCTTCTTTACCTCCAATCGCACCCATGAAATACCCTTGCCACGAGAGCCACGATGCGAAAGGGTTCGTAACAAATCCCCATCCTAGGATCGATCCCGCGATTACAAGGAAGATCGAACGGAAATTGACCGACCCATACCTGCCGGCGGGAAGAAAGAGTTCGAATTCTGCGTAATCTCGCTTACGAAGAAGTACATCAGCCACGAATATCGCCGACCAGACGGCGATAGGCACTCCCAATGTAATGAGGAAACCCTGAAACGGACCAATGAAGTTACTTGCGTGCCAGACGATGTAGATCGTTCCAAGAAGCATGATCACCGCATCTATGGACGCAGCCACGTGACGACGCACAGGAAGACCAATTGATACGAGTGCGAGACCGGAAGAGTAGAGATCAAGAATGGCTCCACCAATAAGTCCAAGAACGGCGACAATCGCAAATGGGATGAGATACCAGGTCGGCAAAAGAGATGTGAGGGCACCTATCGGGTCGTTCGCGATCTTTTCGCTTAAATCTTTGCTGCTTCCAGCAAGAAGGGAGCCGTAAATTACCAAGATAATAGGGACAAGCGAAGATCCGAAAACAGTCCACCCAACGACCGCTCGACTTGATACTGTTCGAGGCAAGTATCGCGAGTAATCGGCTGCCGAATTGACCCAACCTAGTCCGATTCCCGTGATTCCAAATATCATCGCTCCAACGAATGCCTGCACTGTGCCACTTCGGATGGATGAAACCATGCTCCAATCGATCTGATTAAAAGTCAGGGCGATATACCCCAGAGTCATCATTCCGGTGAGAATCGTCAGCCACTTCTGCAATTTCATAATGACGTGAAACCCGAGAACACCACCAAAGACGGTAAGGCCAACCGCAAGAAGAAAACCGAGAATTCGCGCCAGATTAGGCTCAATGTCTCCAAGCCGTCTAAAGACAGTCTCAGTTGCCAGTGTTGCTAGGGAGACGAGCACCGTCTCCCATCCGACAAAAATCAGATACGAAAGTAAACCCGGCAGGAAATTGCCACGAACGCCAAAAGCTGCACGTGAGAGGGTCATTGTTGGAGCATTTGATTTTTTCCCCGCTAGCGAACTCACCCCCACGAGGAGAAAGGAAAGAATAACTCCTAGAAGTGCAGCAAAAGTCGCTTGAGCTATCGAAATGCCAAATCCCAGGAAGAAAGCTCCAAAAGAAAGTGCGAGCAGAGAAACGTTAGCGCCGCACCAAGGCCAGAAGAGACTGCTCGGCTTACCAGAGCGTTCTTCTTCCTTGATGAAATTGATTCCATTTAATTCGAGGTTGAGATTGATATCGAATAGGGGCACAGAAATCTCCGTTTTCTCTTCCTAAGTCCGTCATATCCTACTAATGCAACACATCCGCACCACCCACAAGAGTATCCTTCGCAGGTTATGTCAACGGCGATGAAGTATCTCTCTCGAGTCCAGCGGAGTTCTCCGATGGACTCTCTGCCCTTTTATGAACCAGGTGTACCGAACATATCCTCGCCCTTTGCCTTTCTGCTCTGGATTGCCCGAAATCAATTGAAGGTCATCCTCTTCGGTTCCGTCTTTGGAATTCTGAGTATTGCCTCTCTTGCCGTAATGCCCGGTTTTCTTGGCAGAGCGATTCAGGCAATTGCTGACCACGATCCGAGCGCCTTGACTCGATGGGTTCTGATTATTTTTGCTCTAGGGATCGCGCAGTCGATCGCGGGCGTTCTCCGTCACCGCTGGGCTGTGGCAAGTTGGATAATCGCAGCTACAAGATTGAAGCAGATTATCGCTCGCAAAGCATCGAATCTCGGAGCGGATTTACCCCGGCTGATCTCCACTGGTGAGGTGGTTTCAGTAAATAACAATGATGTAGAGCGAATGGCTCGAGGTTTTGACAATATTCCCCGTCTCATCGGATCAGTACTCTCATTCATTTTCGTTGCGATAGTCCTTATCCGCTCATCCCCCACGATTGGATTAATAGTCATTCTTGGTGTCCCGCTCATGGCACTTGCCATTGCGCCAATAATCGGACCACTTCAAGAGCGGGAAGCAGAGCAGAGAAAGAAATTGGGTCACTCAACCAACTTGGCATCAGATACCGTCGCCGGCCTGCGGGTCTTGCGCGGCATCGGAGGCGAAGAGGCCTTTATTCAACGATTTAAGATCGCGTCTCAAGAGGTTCGTGCCGCGGCGGTCCGAACTGCACGGACCCGCTCACTACTGCAAGCACTGCAAATTGTCCTTCCAGGCGTCTTCGTCCTCATCGTCATTTATGCCGGTGGAAATCTTGTTGTTGAAGGACGAATGAAGGTCGGAGAGCTCTTATCTTTTTATGGCTATAGCGCTTTTCTCGTACTGCCATTGCGCGTGATGACCGAGACTGCGCAACGCATGACTTCTGCGGCCGTTTCGGCTCGCCGAGTGATTGCCCTTCTCTCTGTTAGCACGCTCAATCATTGGGGTGGAAACGAGTCTCCTGATGGAAATGCGCTGCTCAAGGACGAGGTATCGGGAATTGAAATACATCCAAGAGAATTGCTTGTCATCGTCAGCGAAGACCCCGTCATCGCAGACGAACTTAGCGACCGCCTCGGCGGGTACGTCGATGCCGAGAAAGTCACTCTTGGCGATTACTCGCTGATTGAATTTTCTCGTGACGCGATCAGGCGGACCATCTATTCTCAAGAAAAAGAGCCCGCCATCCTCTCGGGAACAATTGGCTCAATCTTCTCTGTTCCGAATTCAGGGCGATTATCAATTGATGAAGCAATTGACGCGGCTTCAGCAAGGAATATTCTCGATTCTCTCGAGGGAGAGGGTCTCGATGCCGAAGTCGTCGAGCGTGGAAGAACATTAAGTGGCGGAGAACGTCAGCGTCTTGCGCTGGCACGCACGCTCTACGTTGATGCGCCGATAGTCATTCTTGACGATCCAACGAGCGCTGTCGATGCCCATACGGAAACTAGAATCGCACTGCGCTTATCAGAAGTTCGCGCGGGTCGCACAACTGTTATCTTCTCCAATTCGCCACTCATACTTGATCGGGCTGATCGAGTCGAATTCATCCTAAATGGTGCGATTCAAGAGCAAGGCACGCACCATGAACTTCTTCTGCGCTCCCAACGTTATCGCGAACTAGTTATGAGGGGCGCATGAAAGGTAAGCCAGTCAGCGAAGACCATCTACCACCTAGCGCCTTCCGCTCCCCGCCACCAAATACCGCGAGAATCCCGACAGATTTCGGATTTGAAAGATCCTCTTCCCGTCTTCCAATTGCGAGTGTGCAGACGGTCAACAAAGAGCTGGTTGCTCTAATTTCCAAACATAAACGCGGGTTCTTTCTTGTGGCCGCACTTCAATTTGTGACTGTTGCCTCTGCGCTTGTCATTCCCCGCACCTTTGGCAATTTATTGGGCCAACTAGGAAAGAACCCGCAGAAGGCGAATATTTCCTTGACAGTTACTATTGTCGCGACTGCCCTTGTCGTTCAGACAATTTTCTCTTATTGGACAAAAGTGAAGGCCTCCGTTCTTGGAGAGTTTGTACTCTCCTCCCTGAGGGAGCGTTTCCTGGAACGAGTCGTTGAACTTCCTCCAAATGTCGTTGAACGCGCCGGCAGTGGCGAATTATTGAGTCGCACTACTACCGACATTGATCACATAACCTGGGCAGTCCGCGACGCTTTCCCTATCATCACCATCTCCCTGGTGGAAATTGCCAGCATATTCATCGCGATTGCCTTTACGGCGCCGATATTTATCGCCGTCGTGATGATTGGAGCCCCCGTAATCTTCGCGGTAACACGGAGATATCTACGTAAGTCTCCTCAGGCATACAGAGTTGAGTCATCGTCCTACGCTCTCATGAATTCTGTCCTCGTCGAATCCGCAGAGTCCGGTCGGACCATTGATGCACTCCGGCTCGGCGAAGACCGAATCGAAAGAAGTGACTCAGCCCTGGGGCGCTGGATCGAGTGGGAGCGCTATACCTTGCGCTTACGCACAGCATGGTTTCCATTTGTGGAGATGAGTTATATCTTCCCCCTTGGCGTAGTTCTTCTCGTCGGTGCTTATTTCTACAATCTCGGAACGATGACCATAGCCCAAATCACCGCATCCCTCCTCTATGCGCAAATGGCCATTGACCCCCTTGAAGGGATGCTCTGGTGGATTGATGAGTTGCAGGGTGGAAAGGCGTCTCTTTCGCGCCTACTGGGAATCCACGAAATACAAGAGAGGGAAATCCGAATATCAGAACCCGATGGTTTCGAGGTGCGCGGTGAAGAGATCCGTTATGGATACAAGAAAGATCGAGATGTTCTCAATGGAATCTCGTTCATCATCGAGCCAGGCACTCGTGTCGCAATCGTTGGGCCTTCTGGCGCGGGAAAATCTACCCTTGGTAAATTGCTTGCGGGCATCCAGCCACCGCGAAGCGGAACGGTGACTGTCGGCGGATCCGAAGTCGGATATCTTCCCGTTGAGCAAACACGAGGTCACGTTGCCTTAGTTACCCAAGAGCATCATATTTTTGTGGGCACTCTGCGCGAGAACATCTCACTGGCCAATGCTGATGCCACCGACGAGGAGATATGGGAGGCTCTCGTTGCGGTTGATGCACATTTGTGGGCGCGTGAACTTGTCGCTGGACTTGAAACACCAGTCGGGATCGGCGGCACAAGACTGCTCCCGCCGCAGGCTCAACAGGTGGCACTCGCACGCCTAGTTCTGGCAGATCCGCACACACTTATTTTAGATGAAGCGACTTCGCTCTTGGACCAGAGATCTGCTCGCCACCTTGAAGCCTCGCTAAACTCCGTATTGGAAGGGCGTACCGTTATCGCAATTGCGCACCGTCTCCAGAGCGCTCACGACGCTGACATTATTGCAGTTATTGAAGATGGGAAGATCTCCGAATGGGGCTCGCACGCTGCCCTCATGAAAGCGGATGGGCCATACGCAACTCTCTGGAAATCGTGGCGGGACGAGAGCTAACTGCTCCTACTTCCGAGGCGATAACGAACCGCTGAAAGTATTCCCTGAAGAATGACGATCGGCTCTGGCGGACAACCGGGGATCTCTAGATCCACGCTAAGGACCTTAGAAGCTCCTCCGATGGTCGCGTAACTCTCGCCAAAGATTCCGCCGTTGATCGCGCAATCGCCAACAGCCACAACCACCTTCGGCGTTGGAGTCGCCTCATAGGTCATTGCCAGGGCCGTTGACATATTTCGAGATATTGGGCCAGTGATCAAGAGCAAATCTGCATGGCGCGGGCTTGCGACGAATTTAATTCCAAGACCTTCTAAGTTGTAATAAAGGTTACTCAGTGCATTGATTTCAAGTTCACAGCCGTTACAACTTCCGGCATCAATTTCACGAATTGTTAGCGCTCGTCCGAGAATTTTAAGAATTTCATCGTGAATTGTTAGCGCTTCAACTTCGACTGCGGCAGGAGGTTTCTCAGTAGCAATGCCGGTTTTCGCGATCTTCTTCATAATTTGCCACGTCATCGATCATGCCCCGAATACGTTAGATTGAATGATTTATTTATCAGAGGAAAGTCAGGAACAATATCTCCAATAACCGCGTACTCCAGAACGGGCCAGTTCTGCCACGAGGGGTCGTGGACATGGCAGCGATCAATCCGACCACCCTTGCTTAAAGTTAACGCAACGAAAATCCCACCACGCCACCCTTCTACCAATCCGGCACCCACTCCAGGTGGCTCGGTCTTCGTCCAAGGTGCATAGCAATCGCCTGCTGGCAGATCTTGGAGAATATGTTCAATCAAGCGCAGTGATTCGAATATCTCCTCAAATCGAACTGCGACTCTTGCGGCTACATCACCCTCTAATTGTGAGGAGATATTCACCTCCATTTGGGTGTAAGGAAAAGTGGGGGAATCCACTCGAGAATCTTGCGCGATGCCACTCGCCCTTCCCGCTAAACCCGTGAGCCCCAAGCGGACTGCCAGCTCGTTTTCCACTACACCAGTGTGCATAAATCGGTCTTGCAGTCCCGAATGATCATCATAGATATTTTGGAGTTCTTTAACTTCCAGCCGAAACTTTCTGCATTGAAGAAGGATCGCCTCTAAAAAGCCTTCCGTCAGATCTACATTCGTTCCGCCAGGAAGAATGGAATCCATCATGAAACGATGCCCAAAAAGTTCCTTGTTGGTTCGAAGCCAGAGTTCTTTTAGCCGCATAAAATGGGTAAGCCCGAACGCAAAGCCCGCATCATTTGCGATGGCACCTAGATCTCCCAAGTGATTTGCGATCCGCTCGCGCTCCAATAGGAGAGCACGCAAGTAGAGGGCCTGTTCTGGGACTCTCCACTTCCACGCTGATTCCAGCGCCATGCAATAGGCCCACGAGTAAGCGACAGTCGAGTCCCCCGACATTCGGCCGGCTAGACGGTATCCCTCTTGAGCACTCATCCGTTCAAAAGCTTTGTCCACTCCTTTATGTGCATAGCCCAACCGCTCTTCAAGCCTGAGAGTTTTCTCTCCGACGACAGAGAATCGGAAATGTCCAGGTTCGATTATGCCCGCGTGAACAGGACCCACAGCAATCTCATGAACTCCCTCTCCGGCCACTTCCACGAACGGATAGTCCGTTGCGGATTCAGGGTCGGCCACTTCGAAACCCGAGAGATCCTTCCTGAGTGGAAAATAGTTGTAAGGCCACATCCCGTGATTGAGCCAGGGCCGTTGATCATCACCCCCAATCGCCTCAAGTCCAATCAGATCATGAATTGTTCTCTGCATTCTCTTCGCGACGGGAAAAAGCCCCGAAATATCTGGGTAACCCTTCGAACCTTTCTCTAAAATCAGATTCAACCAGAGAAGGCCATCTCCCTGTACTGAGTAGATTGCCGAGACAATAAATGATTTTGCACTCTGCTGGCTCGCCCACATTGTCACAAGTTGGCCATGACCTTGCCTAATGGCCGATGCGCACTCTTCCCATACATCTGAATCGACAGCCACTCTGTAAATTGCAAATGGCGAATTCATTGATTCAAGTGTGAGATCAAGTTCGGCGAGTTTCATTCGCTCATCCTCCTATGATCCGCGCGGCTTGAACGTACCAAGTCTCGAGATATCCAGGAATATAAAGGCCCAACATGAGCGCAAGTCCAAGGTGAAGGAAAACGGGAAGGAGCGCAGGTGAGTGGGGCAAGCGCTTCACCGTTGTCTCTCCAAATACCATGGGTTGAACCCGGCTGAAGATTGCCGCGAATGAGACTCCCAACCCTAGAAGAAGAATTGGAGTGGCCCACGGTTGTTGCTTTATGGCACTCGTCAGAATCAGAAACTCGCTGGCAAATATTCCAAACGGAGGCATACCCAGGATCGCAAGTGTTCCCATCATGAGTCCCCATCCGACCGTGGGACTGACTTTTATGAGGCCACGGATGTCATCCATAATCTGCGAACCTGCCTTCTGCGCGGCATGGCCGACTGCGTAAAAAATCGCGGACTTAGTGAGGGCATGAACAGTCAATTGCAAGAGTCCGGCAAAATTGGCGATCGGCCCCCCCATTCCAAAAGCAAAGGTCATGAGGCCCA
>JACPZY010000224.1 GCA_016195215.1 Actinomycetota bacterium
AAGGGGTGGACTCTCGGTTCCAGCTTTGAAGGCCGTAACTCAACGCATCAGATGAAGAAGATGAAGCTAGAAGACATTAAGACTTTCCGCGATCGACTTCAAATTCCGATCTCTGATGAGCAACTTGATGCAAAACTGCCTCCATACTACAAACCAGCTCAGAACTCTCCAGAAAATGAGTACCTGCAGGAGCGTAGAAGATTATTGGGCGGTTCGATTCCGCGTCGCCGGAGAGAATCTAGACCTTTGCCACAACCTGCAGAGTCGGTGTACGAATCAGCCAGACGCGGATCTGGCGCGCAGGAAGTCGCGACCACGCAGAGTTTCGTTCGACTTCTCAAAGATCTACTCAAAGATCCTGGACTTGGCAGCCGCTTTGTCCCGATCATTCCCGACGAGGCACGGACGTTCGGTATGGATTCGCTATTTCCATCTCTCAAGATCTACTCCGCCCTTGGACAGACCTACACTTCCGTTGACCGTGAACTGATGCTCTCCTACAAAGAATCCACTTCCGGTGTCATTCTCCATGAAGGAATCAATGAGGCTGGCTCGGTCGCTTCCTTTACAGCAGTCGGTTCTTCATATTCAACGCATGACGAACCAATGATTCCGATTTACATTTTCTACTCAATGTTCGGATTCCAACGGACGGGCGATGCCTTCTGGGCGGCAAGTGATCAGATGGTGCGCGGCTTCGTTTTAGGCGCAACCGCCGGTCGGACAACGTTGAACGGTGAGGGGCTGCAGCACGAAGATGGACATTCCCTACTTTTGGCTTCCACTAACCCTGCAGTTGTTGCATACGATCCTGCATTTGCATTTGAAATCGGCCACATTGTAAAGGATGGCCTTCGCCGCATGTATGGAGAAGATAGCGAGAATATCTATTACTACCTCACTGTATATAACGAGCCATATCTGCAGCCCGAAGAGCCAGCAAATCTAGATGTTGATGGCCTGCTTAAGGGAATTTATGAATACTCTTCTGCCAAGGGCGAAGCGAAATATCATGCGCAGATTCTTGCCTCAGGTGTAAGCCTCAACTGGGCTCTAAAAGCTCAACAGCTCCTGGAAGAGGACTGGGGGGTATCTGCTTCGGTCTGGTCAGTGACATCGTGGAATGAATTACGTCGGGATGGACTTGAGACTAATAAACATAATTTGCTCCACCCACACGATCAGAAAGTCGCTTACCTCACCAAGAAATTGGAAGGCGCAGAAGGTCCCGTGGTCGCCGTGAGTGATTTCATGAGAGCGGTCCAGGATCAAATTCTGCCCTGGGTAAAAGTGTCATTCCTCTCTCTTGGAACAGATGGCTTCGGACTCTCTGACACACGTGGTGCTCTGCGCCGCCATTTCAAAGTAGATTCACAGTCCATTGCAATTGCCGTCCTTTCCCAGCTGGCGCAGAGTGGAGATCTACACTCCAGTGTTGTGGAAGATGCAATAAATAAGTATCAAATTTTTGATATCTCGGCTGCAGACGCGGGTAATACAGAGGGCTCTGGTTGATCGGGCGAATTCCCATTACGGACGTCTCTCCCGTTGTTCTCTTCGGGGGAGAATTCGTTCCTGTAAAAGCTATTCCCGGTGAAACCTTTACTCTTTCCGCCACCGTATTTCGAGAGGGTCATGACGCCCTCGGGGCTCACGTGGTCTTACTAAACTCCAAAGGTGAGGAAATTACCCAGAAGCGGTTGATTGAAATCTGGCCGGGAAGTGATCGCTATCAGACCGAGATTTCGCTCCCCGTCATTGGAGATTTCACCTTCTTTATAGAGGCATTCGACGACCCCTACGCCACGTGGCGTCACGATAGCGAGATCAAAATAAGCGCGAATATCGACCCCGAACTCTGTTGTCAGGTGGGAGCCGCACTTTTTGAAGAAGCCATTAGCGTTGATACGACCTCGAGCAAACTCCTAACAGAGGCCCTTCACGCACTGCAGAACAAATCACTCGCACCTGCCAATCGTTTCTCAATCGCATCAAGTGGGGATATACGAAATTATTTCTATGAAAGACCTCTTCGCCGCTTAGTTACCAGATCCGAGGAATACCCAATTCGAGTAGATCGGGATCGCGCACTTGTAGGTGCCTGGTACGAATTTTTCCCTCGCAGTGAGGGCGCAACTCCTAGAAAAACTGGAACGTTCACAACTGCAACCCAGCGACTACCTGAGATCGCAGCAATGGGTTTCGATGTTCTGTACTTGCCTCCGATACATCCGATCGGAGAAACTTTCCGTAAAGGTGCCAATAACTCGCTTCACCCCGCACCAGATGAACCTGGCGTGCCCTGGGCAATTGGTAGCAAGGATGGCGGGCATGATGCCATCAATCCTGAGCTTGGGACTTTGAAAGACTTCGAAAAGTTCGTCGTCTCGGCAAAAAAAGTGGGACTTGAAATCGCGATGGACTTTGCCCTACAAGTCTCTCCCGACCACCCGTGGGTCCAAGCCCATCCGGAATGGTTCAATCGCCGCCCAGATGGCACCATTGCGTACGCGGAAAATCCCCCTAAAAAGTACCAAGATATCTACCCCCTCAACTTTGATAAGGACTACGCAGGAATCGTCGAAGAAACTCTGCGGATCTTGCGATTCTGGATTGAAAAGGGCGTCACGATTTTTCGCGTCGATAATCCGCATACGAAACCCGTGCATTTTTGGCAAGAACTCCTTGAAAAAATTAGAGGCCAGAATCCAGAGGTACTTTTCCTGGCTGAGGCCTTCACGCGTCCACCCATGATGCATGCTCTAGGGAAAGTTGGGTTTCATCAGTCGTATACATATTTTACCTGGCGAACAAGTAAGCAGGAGTTGATTTCCTACGGGAACGAAGTTGCTACCGAAAGCAGTACTTTTTTCCGGCCGAATTTCTGGGTGAATACTCCAGATATTCTTCCCTTTCACCTGCAAAGTGGAATTCCCGCGATGTTCGCACTCCGTGCAGTTCTTGCCGCCACCCTCTCTCCTTCGTGGGGAATGTACGCGGGATACGAATTATTCGAACACGAACCGCTAAGCGCAGGCGGTGAGGAATACAAGGATTCCGAGAAGTATCAAATTCGGATCCGTGAATGGAAGGCAGCTAGCGAGAAGGGCAACACATTGGCACCTTTCATCAGCACACTGAACCAGATCCGAAGAGAACACATTGCCTTGCAACGTCTGCGAAACTTGGTATTCCATAACACTGGTTCCGATGCCATCATTGCCTACTCCAAAAAAGAAGGGGCGGATCTCATTCTTGTCATCGTTAATCTTGATCCCACCTACCCACAAGAGACCGTGGTCCACTGGGATATGAACGCCCTCGGCATCGATTCGGAGAGATTTGCCGTAACGGATCTGATCGACGGGACAACTTTTGAATGGACTCGTCACACTTTTGTGCGACTTGATCCCAGCGGGTCGCGAGGCAAAGTCGCACATATTGCTCAAGTGAACTTGCGGTAGTGCGCCGATGACGCCGCTTGGCGATATTGATCTCTATCTCATTGGAGAAGGACGTCACGAGAAGCTCTGGGAGATCCTTGGGTCACACCTTCAGTATTCAAGTACAGGTGAAGTTACCGGCACTTCCTTTGCTGTCTGGGCGCCCAATGCACGCGCTGTAAGTCTGATCTGCGATGCTAACTACTGGGATCGGAATACGCACAAAATGTCACCGGTGGCGAGTACGGGAATTTGGGAGATCTTTATCCCCGAAGTCGGCGAGGGTCTCCGCTATAAGTACGCAATTCAACAGCGTGACGGACGGTGGATAGATCACGCAGATCCTCTCGCCCGAAGAACGGAACTTCCCCCCTTAACCGCTTCTGTTGTCTTTGAATCGAACTTCACGTGGAATGACAGAAGTTGGATTGACCAGAGAAGTGCATTTCAATCCTGGAGGAGTCCCGTTTCGATTTATGAGGTCCATCTTGGTTCATGGAAATCTGGGCTCAATTACGTGGACCTGGCAACCGAACTCATTGACTATGTAAAGAATCAAGGCTTTACTCACGTTGAATTTCTTCCAGTTATGGAGCATCCATATGGCCCTTCGTGGGGATATCAGGTGACATCTTTCTTCGCTCCCACATCTCGATTCGGCTCCCCCGATGAATTTCGCCATCTTGTGGATGAATTTCATCAGGCAAATATCGGGGTAATCCTTGACTGGGTACCGGCACATTTTCCAAAGGACGAATGGGCTCTGGCCAAATTTGATGGCACGGCGCTCTACGAGCACTCAGACCCTCGCTTGGGTGAACACCCAGACTGGGGAACACTCATATTTAATTTCGGCCGCACTGAAGTGAAGAATTTCCTACTTGCTAGTGCCCTATTTTGGCTCTCCGAGTTTCATATCGATGGACTTCGAGTAGATGCCGTGGCTTCAATGCTCTACTTAGATTACTCGCGAAAAGAAGGTGAATGGCTTCCTAACAAATTTGGCGGACGTGAGAATTTGGAAGCGGTCCAACTTCTGCAAGAGGCTACTTCAACTGCGTATAGATTGCACCCGGGAATCATGATGATCGCAGAAGAGTCCACTGCTTGGACGGGCGTATCGAAAAGTACCGACTCTGGGGGCCTCGGTTTTGGATACAAATGGAATATGGGATGGATGCACGACACTCTCTCATACCTTCAGGAGGATCCAATCAACCGCGTCCATCATCATAATGAAATAACTTTTTCGATTCTTTATGCCTGGAGCGAAAATTACGTCCTTCCCATTTCACATGACGAAGTAGTGCATGGCAAAGCATCTCTCGTAAATAAATTTCCAGGCGACCGGTGGCAGAAACTCGCAACTTTGAGAGCGCTCTACGGTTTCATGTGGGCACATCCAGGGAAGAAATTGCTCTTCATGGGGTGCGAATTCGCACAGAGTGACGAGTGGGACGAAAGCATGGGATTGCAGTGGCATCTAACTCAGTACAATGAACATCAAGGAATTCAAAGAACGGTTAAGAAGTTAAATGAAGAATATCTATCAATTCCAGCGCTCTGGGAGAAAGATACCTCGCCTGAGGGATTTACTTGGTTAGTAAACAATGATGGGGCCAGCAACATTCTTGCCTTTGTCCGATGGGATGATTCGAGAAGGCCGCTTGTAAGTATTACAAATTTCTCTCCGGTTCCACATGAGTGGTATGAGTTGACTTTGCCCCTGTCGGGGAAATGGAGAGAGGTGATGAATACCGATGATATTGAATTTGGTGGAACTGGTATTTCCAATGCTGAAATCATTTCCCGTACCGAATCAGGCAATCGCATTAATTTGCGTATACCGCCGCTTGCGACCCTCTGGCTCCAATTGAATTAATCGTGCACTCTCTGTACCTTCCATGAAAGAGTCGAGACTGCCATAAGCAAGAAGGCCGGAATGAGAAGAGCGGTCGCGATCGAGGTTGCCTGAGCAGTCCAAGCAATAATCGGCTTTATAACCAGTACAAGTGAGGTATTTATTGCGCCTATCTGCCCGATGACGACACTCCCCGGCGAAGTAGAGCGCCGGCTAGCCGCATTCATAAGGGTTGGTGCAAGGACTGAATCCCCCAGACCGACAATGAAAAGTCCGCCAAGCACGATCATAAACCCTGCTACGGAAGAAGTTCTGCTCACGTACACTCCGAGCAGAATCGCAACAATAAAGAGGGACCCTCCGACAAGCGTGCCGATCCTAATCAACTTTCCAATACCAATAAATTCAGTAATGCGATGCACGCTCAACCGTCCAATTATCATCGCCAAAATAAAGAGTGCGTACGGGATTGCACTCACAGAGGCGCTCATGTGCAATTCCTCCTTCGAAAAAATTGCCGCCCAGTCCGCGATCGCATATTCGATGGCGAGAGAGCAAGTCGATCCAAGCCCCATCAGCCAGTCAATATTGGATCTGTTAAAGAGCACCCTGAAAGAATGCTCCTCCTTCCTTTCTCTGCTTCCCTTGAGGGAACTTGAGCCAATTTTGTTGATGAGAATTAACATTGATACGTATACGAAAACGCTGAGGGTATCGATGTGAATCCACAGTGGTACTGAGCCAATCAACAATCCAGAGAGCATTGCCGTAGTCAGGGCGCCAATAGACCAGATGCCGTGAAGGCGTGGTATTAAATTTTCACCGCCAGGTGCTTGTTCGTGAAGGGCCTGACCATTCACCGCAATATGAAATGCAGAAATCCCGGCACCGATCACCATATTAGCGAGGAGAAATAGCCAAGGCGAAGTAATGTGAACAATCGTCGCCAGTGCAGCAAAGAGAAATGTCGCACTCGCCACCATAACTTTGCGAGATCCGAACCGGTGCACGAGCGGACCTACTGCGATAAGGCTGATCACCGACCCAATTGCACCCATACTTACCAGCGTTCCGAACTGTCCGTTGCCGACACCAAGATTCTGCTTCACTTCAGGGAATCGCGGTACCCATCCCATAATGCCAAACCCAAAAAGAAAAAAGAGTGCCCCAAGCATCCTCCGCTGTGGAGTCTTCATTTAATAGAGTGCACTAGCCAGGGCATTTCTAGCCTTAACTAATCGAGGATCGGCGGGATCGACAAGTGAAAAAAGCTCGAGGATGTGGTTTTTAGCCCTGCTCTTCTCATCGCCTTGAGTGGCACGAACTGCCTGGAGTAGACGTGAGAACGCCTCCTCCACTTGGCCGGCGACCATTTCGCAATCGGCGCACTGAATCTGTAACTCCACACTCTCTGGTGCTGCATTCGCTGCTTCTGTGATCTCGGCTGAATTCAGACCAGTAGTTCGAATGAGCAACTGCGTCTGCGCTAAACCAAGTTTCGCATACGCGTCTGCGGGTTTACGGAGAATAAGTTTCTTGTAGGCAACCTCCGCCTTCTGGTAATCACCGGATTCAAGTGCGGCGATCGCTTCTTCCTCTTCCGGCTCAATAACTTCCTGGATTGGAGTCCCGATCCCTTGCTCTGCTGCAATTGCAAGAACTTTATCTATCACTGCTCTTATCTGTGGTTCTGGATAGTTCTGTTCAAAAAGTGGAAGAATCTGCTCAGCCACAAGAGCCAGAGCGTAAGGAATCTGACGGACTTGAAGAGCTTGAGCAACCTGAGCCTCAACGTCAATATTGACTCTGCCCAGAACCCATTGATCATTATCTGCTTTCTGCAATTTAGAGAGAATCTCTAGGACTGCGATCGATTCAGGGCTACGCGATGACCAGCAGAGAAGTACAACCACTTTCGTACGAGAAAGTGGAAGAATTTCTGTTGCGAGATTCGCGGCAGTGACTTCTTTGCCTACGACTGAAACAGATTGAGTAGTTGGTGGCTTTCCAAGAGCACTGAGATCTATTGCACGACCAAAATTTGGGGGCAGTGTCACTGGAGTAATCTCACCTTAATTCAACACCTGAATCTCTTCGAAACGGAAGTATCTCGGAAATATAAGAACGTGCAGCGTATTCTAACCCAACATCATGGCCGGCCTTTTCACTCAGATACCAGCGATGCTCCAATACTTCATGAAATACCTGTGCATGTTCGACTCTGCCTGACAAATGCGACGGAATGAGAGAAATGATGGGTTGGAAAACATTTTCAAGCCAGAGTCGGGCACTTTCCTCCGTCGTGGGACGAGGCTGCTCTTGTCGCGATCGGTAACGATCAAAGGATGCAAGAAGGCGCTTGGCCTGCAATTCTTCCGTCTCAAGCCCAGTGAGTTCTCGAAGTCGGGCCTGGTGGTATCCAGCTGCTACCAATTTTGGTTGGAAGGCCAGAGCGTGATGCTCTCCATCTAGAGAGACTTGCACTTCTTCCACGGCAAAACCTAAATCTTGAAGTTGTCGCATTGCACGTTCAACTGCGTGCCTGTCCTGTGGATCGAGAAGTTGCGGCTCTCGCAAAGCAGTCCAGAGGCGACGGTATCTCTTTATAACTCCATCGCTTGCTCTTACGGGATCCATCCCAGGATATAAGACACCAGAGATGGCAAGATCTTCAAGTTCGGCCGCGACATTGAAGTGTGCTATTTCCAGATCATGTTCGCGTTGACCATTGGAGAGAGTCCTATGAAACTCCCCTGTCTCTGCGTCAACGAGATACGCTGCAAATCCCTCGGCATCGCGTCGAAAAAGTGCGTTGGAGAGTGAGCAGTCCCCCCACCAGAATCCAAGTAAGTGCATCCGCACCAGGAGCAGTGCCAGTGCATTTGCCATGGTCATGACATCGTGAGCACTTACATCACCCGATAGAAGGACTCGGTACGGTAATGAGTATGGAAGAAATCGTGTAGCGAGAGCTGGAGGTAGTTCATTTCCTTCCTCGTCTGTCCGACCTTCAATAACCGCAATCGGATCAACACTCGGAGCGCCCACGTTAGCGAGTTGTCGTAAAAGTCGATACTCGCGGTTGGCGAACTCTGAAACGGTCTCCTTAACTGCATAGATCTCACTATCAGGGGCATCGGTCGCGCGGACCAGGCGGACTACGTGCCGTGATATTCCGCGCTTCTCGGCAAGGCTCGGATCCTCGGGCCACATTTCAAGTGGCTGCTCCCAAGGCAGACCAACAACTGCTGTGATTTCCTCGCTCAGACCAGTTATTCGCAACGCCATAGCGGCATTCTTGCCTATCAATGTTAACCCGAGGTGAACTCAGCCTCATTTGTGCCAGTAGATTGCTGAGAATGCTTAGAATGTGATTATGGCAACCAAGGAACCGATTAAGAAAACTCTAAGGAAGAAAAGGGAGCGCATAGTTGATTTTGGCGCCCCTGGGCTTCCGATCAACCAATCACATCCTTTTTACTTCGGATTTCTAGCGACAAGCGGCGGACTCTTGGCTCTGGTATTACTCCGTTCACTCGCGGCCGCAAGTCAAATTTTCGTTCTCATTATCATCGCCCTATTTCTCGCCATCGGACTCAATCCAGCCGTAGAGGGATTGCGTCGGCGAGGAATGTCGCGTTATGGGGCAGTTGCTATGATTTTTGCCTTGGTCGTTATCTTTGTTGGAATTTTTGCCTGGTTAGTGATTCCTCCTGTGATTTCTCAAGGATCACAACTCATACGTAATGCGCCTGACCTCCTCTCGAATCTCAAGCACAATTCAACAATCGCCGGACTTAATAATCAATATGGAATTGTTGATCTACTTCAGAAGAAGTTAGCATCAGTATCGAGCAATGGAACTCTACTCTTCTCCGCATTTGGTGGAGTCATTGGCGTAGGCAAATCCGTTATTTCTGGAACTTTTGCTGCGCTAACAGTAATGATCCTCACGCTCTATTTTCTCGCTTCACTTCCGACAATAATCGAACTAGGGCTTCGCCTGACACCTGCTTCTCGGCGAGATCGTGTTGCACTTTTAACAAACGGAGTCCTCGATAGAATTGGCACGTACATTGGAAGCCAGCTTACAGTTGCCCTACTATCGGGATTATTTATTTTGGTGATGTCCCTGTTGTTGAGGCTGCCATCACCGATAGCACTTGCAATGCTGGTATTTGTCGCCAATTTTGCGATACCTCTGATTGGACATTTTATCGGAGTTTCCATTATCACCATCATTGCGCTCACTCAATCCATCTCCGTTGGAATCATCGCATTTATTTCGTACGTCCTTTATATCCAGATTGAAAATTACGTCATCACACCACGAATCATGCGTAGATCACTTGCTATCCCAGGCGTCGTGACCATAATTGCCGCCCTTACAGGAGCCACATTGTTGGGACTCGTAGGTGCCCTATTGGCCGTACCCCTTGCGGCATCTTTTATCTTAATTCTTGATGAAGTATTTCTTCCGAGGGCCGAGAATTCCTAATATTCCTTTGCAAGTGGAGTTGAGTTTGGCGCGACGAGTGAAGAGATTTCACTCAGTACCCGATAGACGGAGGGTTCGCCCACCCAGAGGTGTTTTGTGCCTTCCACCGGAATGATCTGAGCGTGTGGGATGACGGAGAATCGCTCTCGCGCCTCGGCTGGCTGTAAATAGTCATCAAACTCCGGAATGAGGGCAATAATCGGCCTGGGATCGGAACTCCAGTAGGCGAGTTGCTCCGGGGTGGATGTACGAAGAGGCGGACTGAGCAAAATAAGTCCTTGCTGGCGTGGGTCTTTTGCGTGCTGCAGGGCGAGATCAGTCCCGAAGGACCACCCAACTACCCAGAGATTTGAGAGCTTAAGTTCGTCAAAGCAGTATGTAAGCATAGCCTCGATATCAAACTGCTCGCTTACTCCATTATCAAACTCTCCCTCGCTTCTCCCTGCATCGCTCTCCGTACCACGCGTGTTAAATCGCACGACCGTGATACCAGCTAAGGCAGGTAAGCGATTCGCCGCTTTTCTATAAACGTGGCTATCCATCATTCCACCCGCAGTTGGCAAGGGATGCAGGCAGAGAATTGCACCTTTGGATTCCGCAATCGGGCGAGCAACTTCTCCAATCAATTTCAATCCATCGGCCGTTAGAACGGTAAATGGTGCACGCACCGCGGGTAGTACAGTGTTTGCACGAATGATTTCCGACATGAACCAAGTCTAACCAACCTTTCCACCACTAGACTTTTTACATGACTGGCGCTGCAAAGCAATCATTCACATCCCTCAATCCCGTTACAGGCGAGGTCTTGGATGCATATCCAATTGACGGCCCAGAGGAAGTGGCGATAGCAGTCGCGAGAGCACGAGAAGCAACTCTGCTCTGGCAAGGACTGGGTTACTTTGGACGAGAAAAAATTCTTCTGGCCTGGGCCAAACTTCTCGTCGACCGTATTAATGAGTGCGCCCAATTGATCTCTCTCGAAACTGGCAAGCCAACGAGCGATGCGACCCTAGAAGCCACGCTCGCAATTGGTCATCTCTCTTGGGCGGCACGAAATGCGCATTCCATTCTTCGAGATCAATTCCGCAGACCCGGAATACTCATGGCAAATATGTCCGCCAAGGTCGAGCGCTCACCCCTCGGAGTTGTCGGCGTCATCGGACCATGGAACCATCCGATCTTCACACCCATGGGCTCGATCTCATACGCCCTTGCAGCTGGAAACACCGTCGTATTTAAGCCGAGCGAATTCACTCCTGGAGTTGGGGTATGGCTAGCGAAGACATTTGCGGAGATCGCACCCTCTAGTTCCATCTTCGCTGTTGTTACAGGAATGGGCGAAACAGGTCGCACCCTCTGTGAAAGCGGAGTAGACAAAGTTGCCTTCACGGGTTCTACCACGACTGCGAAAAATGTCGCTGCAACCTGCGCAAAGACTCTCACGCCGGTGCTTATCGAATGCGGTGGAAAGGACCCTGTCATCATTGCTGCTGACGCGGATCTAAAGCTCGCTGCCGATGCAACTCTCTGGTCTGCAATGTCCAACGCAGGTCAGACATGTATCGGCGCCGAGCGCGTGTACGTGCATGAGAAAGTCGCCGATCAATTCATCTCCCTCATAGTTGAGAAGGGAAAAAAGATCGTGCCAGGTACCCCTGGTGTCGGGAATTACGGACCCGCGACTATGCCAAAGCAATTGGGAATTATTGAGTCTCATATCGAGGATGCGCTCGCACGTGGTGGCGTTGCACTTCTCGGTGGCATCGACTCGGTAAAGCCACCGTATGTGGAGCCGGTGATTCTGACGAATGTGCCAGAAGATTCGATCGCTATGAAGAGTGAGACTTTTGGACCTGTCATTATCATCAACCGAGTCAGGGAGATCTCCGAAGCAGTCCGGCTCTCCAATGAGTCACCGTATGGACTAGGTGCATCTGTCTGGTCAAAGAAAAATGGGAGCGAAATTGCCTCGCAACTACATTGTGGAATGGTCGCTGTTAACTCAACGATTTCCTTCGCTGCAGTTCCGACTGTTCCATTTGGTGGAGTAAAGGACTCTGGATACGGGAGAATTCACGGACCTGAAGGACTATTGGAATTTACTTATGCCCGTTCAATAGTTAGAGCGCGTTTTCAGTTACCAATATTGCTCACTAGTTTTGGACGGAATGCATTCGCTGATCGCCTCGTCGTTGGCCTCGCAAGAGTCCTATACGGTAGAAAATTGAATAAGAAGCCAAAATAAAGTAACCGAAAATTAGTATCGGGGCGCGTTTCTAGTTCGTTCTGTTCGTGGTGCACGATGCGCCCGCTTATTCCAGCAGGCGTTATGCCAGTGGCGCCGACTTTCCACATCATCTTCAATCCACGCAACGGTATGCGGAGTCGCCATCGGAATCATCTGATCACATCCAGGACACCGGTATGGTTTTGTTGAACTTGAACCTGTAATTCTGCGAACTCTATAGATTCCCTCAGCAAATTCTTCAATTGCTTCACCCGATGATCCAATCTCACGCTCCTCATGTTTGGGTTTGCGTCCTTTGGGGTGGTTTCGTCGAGGGCTCATCCCCCTATCTTTTCGCATTTCGATGCCTCGATGGCAAGATAGGCGGGTGAGCGTCATCGAATGGGATCAAGAATAAGAAGAGGAGCGCTGTCATTTCTCATCGCCAGCGCCCTGATTGCTTCGGCGCCACTTTCTATGGCGGCAACCACGAAACCAGCTCCGAAACTCACCGCCAAGGCAACCCCAAAGAAAGTCATTACAAAGAAGCCTGTGGCCAAGAAGCCTGTGGCCAAGAAGCCTGTGGCCAAGAAGCCTGTGGCCAAGAAAAAGAGAGTCTACAAAAAAAGAGTGAAGGTCTCCCCTTCACCTGCCCCAGTCTGGCCACCCAAGGGTTTTCACGAGAATTCAAAGGTCTACGCAAAAGTTCCAACAAGTAAGGAATTGATTGGGGTTCTATCGGCCGCGAAGCCGCTTGCTGCGCAGGTGAAAAAATGCTCCACCTTTGCCTGCGGAGCTGTCCAAGTTGCATCTGCGACCGGATGCACCTGGTGGGAAATTACGGCAACAGTCTCAGGGCCGACCTCGGAGTCCGATCGCACATTAAAAATCTTGGGCGCTCTCCGTACCACTGCGGTGGGTACAAAACCAAAAAAGATCGTGACAGTACTCTTAATCAGTACAGAACCGCTCAAACCTAAAGTAACCGTTGGTGGGATAAACGTTAACTGTTACCGCTCTCCTATTACAGGACGAGTTCCATCAAATAGTTACGTTCTCAACACTCCCACGCCATCTCCGTCACCAACAGCATCACCATCAGCCAGTACGTCGCCCACTCCTGAACCGACTAGTTAAATTATCTACCCCTATCTATTGGCACCCGGTCTATTGGCACCAGGAACCCAGAGTTGATCACCGAGCTCTTTATTGGCTGTGCGGGCAAGAACGAATAAAAGGTCAGAGAGGCGATTGAGGTACTTGGCGGTAAGGGGATTAACACCAGAACCGAAGGAGTGAATTGCAGCCCACGTTCTCCGCTCGGCACGGCGGGTGACAGTCCTGGCCACATGGAGAAGTGCTGCACCAGGAGTTCCTGAGGGCAGGACAAAGGAGCGCAGTTGCGCTAACTCTTGATTATAAGAATCAATCTGTTCTTCCAGATATGTGATTTGAGATTCCAGAACACGTAACGGCTCAAATGCTGGCGAATCCACCACGGGAGTACAGAGATCCGCACCGACATCAAAGAGGTCGTTCTGGATCCGAATAAGAAGTGCCGTGAGGTTGGGAGGAAGTTGGCCTAAGGCAAGTACCACGCCAATTGAGGAATTTGCTTCATCGACTGTGGCATAGGCTTCCAAACGCGGATCATTTTTCGAAGTCCGACTCATATCTCCTAGAGAGGTGGTGCCGTCATCGCCGGTCTTCGTGTAAATCTTCGTTAAATGGACCATGGGTAAAGCCTAATAGGACAAGTTACGATGGGGCTACTGCCAGCGGTATCAAGTCAGAGAGATAGGGGTGGCTCTTGTCCGAGCGTTTGCGCATTGTCGGAGGAGCCAGACTCCATGGCGAGGTCTCGGTCTGCGGAGCCAAGAACTCAGCCCTCAAACTCATGGCGGCGACACTCCTAGCTCCCGGAAAGACCACTATTAGCAACGTCCCAGAAATCGCCGACGTCGGAATTATGGCCGACCTGCTTACCCGGCTTGGTTGCAGAGTCTCCCGCGAGAGAAATTCAGTAACTATTGATGTTCCTCAAACTCCGGGTCATCGGGCCGACTATGACCTAGTACGAAAATTACGTGCCTCAATAAATGTTCTGGGTCCACTTGTTGCCCGTCTCGGAGAAGCCGAGGTGGCTCTCCCTGGTGGAGATGCAATCGGTTCGAGAGGGTTGGATTTCCATATCAGCGGACTTGAAATGCTCGGAGCCACTGCGCATATTGAACACGGATATGTATTTGCATCAGCTCCTCATGGCCTCAAAGGCGCCGCGCTCGCTCTCGAATTTCCAAGTGTTGGCGCAACCGAGAATCTTCTTACTGCGGCGGTCTTGGCATCGGGAACAACTGTTATTGAAAACGCAGCACGCGAACCGGATTTCGTAGACCTAGGCGAATTCCTCATCAGCATGGGCGCAGAAATTGAAGGGTTAGGAACACCGACTCTCACGGTCCACGGAGTGAGCACATTGCACCCCACCAATCACGTCACGATTCCGGATCGAATTGTTACTGGCACCTGGGCTTTTGCCGCGGCAATGACTGAGGGCGATATAACTATTCTTGGCGGAAGAGCGCAGGATCTTGAGTTGCCACTTGAAAAACTCGCCTCCGCTGGGGCAATCATTACTTCAGGTACACATGGAATCCGAGTACGAATGGAGGGTCGACCTAAGTCGATCGATATTGCGACACTTCCTTACCCTGGATTTCCAACCGATCTTCAACCACTCGTCATATGTCTCAATGCCATTGCCGATGGGAATGCGATTGTGACGGAAAACGTTTTTGAAGGACGGTTTATGTTCGTCAACGAATTGGTCCGCTTAGGAGCCCAGATCAGTGTTGACGGTCATCATGCATCAATCCATGGAGTCGAAAGGCTCTCCGGAGCTCCGGTAGCGGCGACGGATATAAGAGCCGGAGCGGCACTGGTACTTGCAGGTCTGGCAAGTGATGGTGTGACTCTAGTTGAGGATTCTTTCCATATAGATAGAGGCTATCCAAGTTTCCCCGAAGAGCTCCGAGCCCTTGGGGCGGATGTCACGAGAGAGAGCGTAGATTAAGACCAATGTCGACAACAATAAATCCAGATCGCAACCTCGCCCTTGAATTAGTTCGGGTAACAGAGACAGCCGCACTCGCTGGTTCGGCTTGGGTGGGCCGCGGGAACAAAGAACTTGCTGACCATGCCGCAGTAGAAGCGATGCGCGAGCGGATCAATACCGTTGATATGGCGGGAATTGTCGTCATTGGTGAAGGCGAAAAAGACAATGCGCCGATGCTGCACAATGGAGAAGCCGTTGGCAATGGTTTGGGTCCTCGTTGCGACGTCGCTGTTGATCCCATTGATGGCACCTCGCTCACCGCAAATGGAATGAGCGGGGCGATCAGCGTCATCGCCCTTTCTCCTCGCGGAACCATGTACGACCCTTCGGCAGTCTTCTATATGAATAAAATGGCTACCGGCCCAGATGCTGCCGACGTCATTGATATTACAATTCCTCCAGCCGAGAACGTCCGGAGAGTTGCTAAGGCAAAGAGAATTTCCGTCAGCGATGTCACCGTAGTTGTTCTAAATAGACCGCGGCATGCAGCCCTGCTTCAGGAACTTCGCGATGTCGGAGCCAGAATCCGTCTTATCCAAGATGGCGATGTCGCTGCAGCGATTGAAGCAGCCCGACCTGGCACTGGTATTGATATTTTGATGGGAATCGGTGGCACCCCCGAAGGCGTCATTACCGCGGCGGCAATGATCTGTCTGGGTGGCACCATCCAAGGTCAACTTGCGCCAAGGGACGATGAAGAACGCCAGAAGGCGATTGATCTCGGGCACGATCTTTCAAAAATTCTCAGTTCGCGCGATCTCATCAACTCAGAAGATGTATTCCTCTCCGCCACGGGTATAACTGATGGGGAGTTACTTCGCGGAGTCCGGCATACGAGTTTCGGAGCAATAAGTCACTCCATTGTTATGCGAGGAGAAAGCCACACTGTTCGGATTATTGAAACTGAGCACAACTTAAGAGACTAATGCAATTTCTCTCTCAGCCCAGGATTCCATGGCAATTCCCCTGCCAAATCTCTCTTCTTGATTGAGAAATTCTGGGCTTTCTGTTGACATAATAATCACTTAACCCATAAGTTAACTATAATGAATAAGCGGAAAAAGGCGCAAGACCTGGATCTCATATTTGATGCCCTCGCCAATGAGCATAGACGTGAGATTATCTATAGTCTGAGTCTTCAACCTTTATCCATTAGTCAGTTGGCTGCGATGCAAGATCTATCGTTGCCCGCAATTCATAAGCATATAAAAATGCTCGAAATTGCGGGAATAATAAAACGGAAGAAAAGCGGTCGAGTCAATTTTCTTACGCTAGACCGGGCATCACTTCGAGGCCTACAGGATTGGCTGTTGCAATACCACGCGTATTGGGACAGCGGTACTGAGACCCTCGAAAATTATGCTCGAACAATCCGCTACCAGAATAGGATGAAAAAGAAGGAGAAGAAATGAAAAAATTTGTATTTCTATACAACATGAGTGGCGAAGACGAGAACACAAAAGAACATATGGACGCTTGGATGAGTTGGTTCCATTCCATAGGAAAAAGTATGGTGGACATGGGAAGTCCTCTTGTGGGCGGAAAAGAAGTTAAGTCAAAGAAAGCGAAAAATATCACCCCTGAGATGGGTCTCGTCAGTGGATATTCTATTATTAACGCCGCCGACATGGAGAGCGCGATAGAAATCGCAAAGGGATGCCCTGGAAAGACTGGACTCAGAATTTACGAATCAGTGCCAATGTAGAAATCTCCACCAGTACACCAGTACACCAGTACACCGTACACCAGACTAATATGGAGGAAACATGACTCAGTTGCTAGTTTCGCAATTAATCAACGCCCCGATCAATGCAGTATGGCCCTGGGTCTCAGATATCACCAAGCACTCCCAATGGTCTCCAAAGCCCTATACCGTCGAGCTCATCTCAGGCGAGAATGGCGCAGTAGGCAGTAAGTACCGCTCATCCGGTTGGGTTCCCCCGGCCGAGAAGAACCACCGCAACGATGTCGAAATAACCGAAGTTGTTCCTGGCTCGAAGATCGTCTTCACTGCCCATGATGAAAACGGTTTTTTCAAGAACACTTTCAAGCTTGAGCCAGTCAGTCAAGGCACTCAAGTGACCTTCCAACATGACTTCCCAAAAATGAAGGGCATGGGTCGGATTTTGCTGCCACTCCTGCTTCCCTTGGTCGGGAAGAAAGATGCGATGGTCAGACTAGGGATGTTGAAAGCCAAGGCGGAAGGTAATTAACTAGACGACTTTAGCCATTCGCATTGATTCGACTATTGCGCAGGAGGCTCGGTCCAAAAATCGCCAGACTAATGATCGAGACTATAGACCCACCTACCAATACCTGACGGACTCCCAAAGGCGTTATTAAGAGTCCGGCAATTCCCATCGCCGCCACCATGCCTACGTTGACAACCCCGTTAATTGCGGCACTCACCCGTCCTAGTTTCTCTTCTGGGGTTAAATCCATCAAGATTCCCATTACGTAAGCATTCATTATTGACTGTCCTATGCCCGATACGAGCATTCCTATAAGAATTGCAATCCAATTCCATGACAGAGAGACGCCTAGTGTCGCAATTCCAAGAATCACCAATCCAGTCACAATCATTCGAGGATGTAATTCTTTCCTGATTTTTATGGCGGAGACACCAATCCCTCCAAGCACTGAGCCAATCGCGAAACTTGATTCAATCAAGCCATACTGACTCGCGCTTCCATGGAGTAGATCAAGTACCAAGAAGACGAGACCAATATTTATAACACCAAGTGTAAGGATAAACATGGTTAAAAGCACTGTGATGCTTCGAAGAAGGGGGACCTCAAAGATGAAGCGGAAACCCTCGGAGGCGCGCATTTTGTGGCCAGCCTTAAGGATATGACCCTCCCGATTAACTCGAAGCGTGAATGGTACGGTGGCAAGAAATAGAAATGACGCGGCATCGATTATGAAGGGCCACGTGTAACCCGTGGTGGCTACAAGAAATCCACCAAGTGCAGGACCTAACATCTGTGCCGTTGAAAAATAACTTTGCTGGAGACCCATAGCCCTAGGCAAATCTTCCTTTGTAACCAATTGGGGAGTAACGGCTGTCCAGGCTGGATTCACCACGGTTCCAAAAGATCGGGAAAAAAACACCAGCGCAAGCACTGTCAGGGTCGACGAAAAGCGAATTAGTGCTAACGATGTAACCGCTTGGGCAATGGAAAGGACGGGGATCAAACTCTTTGTCGAATAGCGGTCGGCCAACCATCCCGACCATGCTGCAAAAACAATCGTGGGAAGTTGAGTGGAGACGAACAACGCCCCGATGGCTGCTGCGCCTGAGTCTTTCCCTCTTAGAATAAGTGTGAAAACCATGACTTGGCTGCCAAGCATCGATACCGCTTTGGAAACAGAGAGCAGTTGGATGGTGCGCCAATTTGTCTTCATCGTTTACTTTTCTCTCATTTCGAACATGGCCACTGTCAGATTCACTCGTATGGCATTTTTGCTCGTTGCAGGAGTAGCCGCCTCGTGAATTCGGATGACGACATCCTCCATTTCCTTTGCCAACTTGTGCCACGTTTTTGCGTCAATATGTATGTCCGCGTCTGCTAACAACTGAACACCTTTTCTAAAGTGCTTAGCGCGACGAATTAATTCACTACCTACAACCTGCCACGAGGATGGGCTCATGTTTCTGGATTTTCTACTGGAAGGAGAGCTGTTGTTGTACGTAAATAAATGTGCAGTTCCTCCTCTGACGGACTTAGTTCCTGTTTCTTTCAACCATCCAGCACTCTTCAACATATTGAAGTGATAACTAATGGCCGCATTGGATAGTCCAAGGGTTTTCGCAACTTCACCCTGAGACATGGAATTGCCTGTTAGCAACGAGAGAATTTGTAACCGCACAGGGTGAGCGGTGGCACGTAATTGATCAAAGTTAGGCATGAGGTCACGGTAGAAGAGGAGGGATTAAGTGTCAAGAACCGCTAACTCTTTCAAACGTACATTCGTTAGGATCTGTTGCCGGCGTCGAATTGATGACCGCCCTCTATAGGTAACGCGGGGCGCGTAGATGCCGGATGGCGAACACAGGCGGGAGAGGTGTTCCAAATGCCCGATTTCTAGACGGCGGAAGAGGAGGAAGGGTGCCTAGTTTCGGAGTGGACTGGTGCGCCCGAGGGGATGAGACTGGGCACCGGGAATCACTCATGGAGCTCTCATAATTATCGGCTTGAGCCTTTCTAATCCGGACTCTCTTATACAACTAGTTTGTGAATTCGGTCATCACATTTTCCCTATATTTGTTTCAGCGATCATCCCAAGGGACTCGCCGGAGAAGGTCAAAAATTGTGTTGAAATCGTAAGAAGCGGAGGTGTTAGCCATTAGAACTATTCCCTGATCGAGGTCGGGGTAAAGGCGCATGGCATTGTAAAAGCCCCCACCAGATCCGTAGTGCTCAACGAACTCAGGATTGACATCAGATTGTGACGACTTTCGAAACCAGCCCTGGCCAAAATCAAAAGGTTTACCGGGCGTTCGAATCTGACGCATCGATCGAGCGGTCTCGGTATGAAGAACTCGTTTTCCGTTACATGTCCCATCCGACAAATGAAGTGCGGCAAGTCGGGCGGCATCAATGACATCTCCTACGAACCCGCCATAACCAGCACCATTTACTAGAAATGGCCGAAAAGATTGAAAATCGCCATGTCGGTCGCCCACGATCCCTTGCGGTAGAAATTTCCTGAGGAGTGGCACGACCATTCGTGGGGCGCGGACATAACCCACGGCTCGATCCGCACCATCAAGATAGACATAATCGGTTCGCGACATTCCAGCAGGGAGCAAAACCTGTTCACGAACATAATCTTCGAACGTTTGTTGAGAAGCCTGACTTACAATCTGCGCGAGCATGAGATAGCCCAAGTTTGAATATCTTGCCTCCTTCCCAATTGGATACTTGGAAGTGCCATGGTGCTTTAGTTGATTCGCTAGAAAATCATGTGAGTTAAAGGCAGAATTATTGGCTGGACGCACCCAACGAATCGGTACTGGGTTAGCAACTCCCGCAGTGTGATTGAGTAACTGACCAACTCTAGGTAGTTCTCCCGGATTCTTGCTCTTGTAGCTCGTGACGTACTCGCTGATAGGTGCATCAAGGTCAAGATGTCCTTCATCAACAAGACGAAGAACGGCGGTGGCAGTTACAATTTTCGACATAGAGAACCACAGGTAGCTTGTTTCAGGTGTTGCCAGTTTTTGATTTTGCAGATCTGCATATCCAAACGAGTGCGAGTAAATCAACCCGTCGTGTCGCGTGACAGCCACCGAAAGGCTTGGTGCGCGCCCTTTTTGAATGAGAGCATTGACTCTCCATAGAAATTCTTGAAATTCTCGTGAATTTAAAGCAGGTGTGGAATTCATATCAACCGACATTCTTATTTGAACGCAAGAAGTTGATGTACTGCAAGACTTGCTGCTCCTGTTTTGGCATAAGTGGGTTACCGCCGTAAGTCAGGGTTGCTCTGTTTACATTAGTGCTAGCCGTCAACGTATACGGTCGCTCTCCCAGGTTTGCGATCTGACGTACAACGGAGTCAAGTCTTTGTAGTGAGACACGTTGACTCCACTCTTCAGACGAAAGAACATCAGATACCTCGCCCATCACGTTTAGAAACGGTCTTGCAGTGGCCGCATGAGTTCTAATGCCCGCCGCGTTAAGGGCCACTTGATATGACCTGCCATCCGCAGGATTGGTCTGTTGCTTTGAATGACCGCGAAGTGCAATTCGCTTCAAAGCAGCTGAAACAGTTGTAGCCCGCATCCCGGTCCATTGTGATATCCCGGTGGGAGAAACTGGGCCAAAGACGCGTAGCAGGGAGTACAAACCGAAATCATCACCAGATAGCTCTTCACCCTCTAACGCATCGTCCAGTAATCCTGCTACAGAATGCATTAATAACCACAGGTCGAAAAGGAGAGACATTTCTTTTGGATCGGACTGAGTCGCCTTAATCTTCATTACCTAAAAGTACCATTTTGCACAATATGTTGCAACATCGCAGTAATATGCGATTTCCCTATTCGGGCTGCCTCAGACTGCTACCCAACTTCGAAGTCTCACTAACATTGGCTTTCATACCGTGCGCCCGAAGGGATCCGAACTCGCTACTTACAGTTCCGAAAACTTCGAGTCTAGATCTAGGGGCTTTAGTCTTTTCACGGTTCGCGTTACAGAGTGAGGACGATTTTTCCTTGAGCATGTCCTTCGCCCAGATACCGAAAAGCATCGGCAATCTCACTCAGCTCGTAACGCCTATCTATTACGGGTTTCACTTTCCCACTCTCGAGAAATTCTCGCAAGACCATCAAGTCCGCCTGATTTATCTGGGCAATGAAGAAGAGAACTTTCCGGCTGCTTCTCAATGAGGCGAAACGTACTTTAGCGATGTAACTGAGCGGTCCGAGCAGAGCATTGCCCTTCGGTGCTCCTACAATGACGAAAGTTGCCTGCGGATTAAGAACGCGCCTGTATTGCGACCATGACTTACTGCCAGCAACATCAAGGATCAAGTCATAGTGCCGATCGCTCCGAGTGAAATCCTCGCGGGTGTAGTCGATCACGTGATCGGCACCAAGAGATCGCACGAGTTCAACAT
>JACPZY010000016.1 GCA_016195215.1 Actinomycetota bacterium
GTAGGAAGAACATGACGTTCGCTAACTCCGGTGTGACCGTCAATACGCCGGAACAGTAATTCAGCCGCACACTCTCCCATGGCGGCAACGTCCTGTGTAACCAGAGTTGTCGCGGGCGTAAGCAAATCGGCCATCGGAAGATCGTCAAATCCGACAAGTGCAACGTCGTTCTCAATTCTACATTCCCGAAGTGCTCTGATTGCGCCAATGGTAACTAAGTTTTGGCTAGCGAATATGGCAGTTGGTCGGTTATCACTTTGAAACAATGCATTTAGCACTTCTTTGACATTAGTAATGGATGCGAACCCTTGAAATATCAATTCTTTATTGATGGCAATTTTGGCAGACCGTAGGGCGTCTTTGTAACCGGCCAAGCGCTCATCACCAGTATAAATAGTTTTGTAATCACCTACATAAGCAATCCTATTATGCCCATGCGAAATAAGATGAGCGGTGGCTTCACGAGCTCCCTTCCGGTTCGTTGTCACAACGCAATCAGCATCGAACTTATTTGGAGGACGGTCAACGAAGACGAATGAAGTACCTGCTTCTCGCTCTGGAATTAGGTAGCTCTGATCCATGCCCGCTGGGACGATAATAAGCCCGTCAACACGACGGGAGATTAATAGTTCGGCCTGCTCGCGTTCTTCAATTGGATTTTCATCCAAACTTCCGGCCAGAACGGTTACACCGCGAGTTTTAGCAACATCTTCGATAGCTCGATGCAGGGCTGCTGAGAAAGGATTCGAAATATCCTCCAAAAGTAATCCAATGGTTCTGGTGCGCCCTCCATTGCGGCGAAGACTTCCGGCCGTCATGTTTGTATGGTAATTCAAGGTTTTGGCTGCCGCATTAACTCTTTCAGCGAGATCATCGGCCACCGTACTAACACCATTGATAACTCGGGAAACAGTTTTAAGACTTGTTCCAGACAAGGTCGCAACTTCGCGCATGGTTGGGCGACTTCGATCTTTCCTGCGTTGCATACAGTCCCTTACGTCGTCTCGATGAGACCCGTGATCGTCCCAAGCAGGCGATCAGCATCAAATTCCGAAGTCGGTGCATTGCAAACAGCCTTACCAAGGCGAAGAACGACGATTCGATCTGTCACCTGAAGTACGTGTGGCAGTGTGTGAGAGATAAAGATGACTCCAAGCCCTCGGGCTTTAACCGCCTTGATTACCGCTAGAACTTCACCGGCTTGCCGGGCACCAAGATGATTGGTTGGCTCATCAAGAATAATTACTTTACTAGCCCAGGAAACTGCTCTCCCAATTGCTACCGCCTGGCGTTGACCGCCTGACAATCGTGACACTGACCTACTGGATGGAGGAACGGCGATGCCGACGCGGTCTAGATCGGCATGGGCGGTCATATCCATATATTTTTGGGAGAGAAATCCCATCCGTCCAAGAAGACCAGGCACGGTCTTTTCCCTACCAAGGAAAACATTTGCACTTACGGATAGGTGGGGTGCAAGCCCCGAATCTTGATAAAGAGTTTCGATGCCGGCGTCAATCGCTTCGTGAGGTGAGGCCCAATGCCGCTCTATTCCATCAAGGAAGATGCTGCCAGAGGTTGGTTGATATGCCCCGGAGAGCACTTTAACCAGTGTCGATTTGACTGCGCCGTTGTCACCCACCAATCCGACAACTTCGCCGGCTCGAACGTTCATGTTAACATCAGTAAGGGCAACAACCGACCCGTAGCTCTTGGAAATATTTTTCACTTCCAAAAGGATGTCACCAATTTTGGCCATTAGATATCCCTGGCTGATGATCGAAGACCTTGAACAAGTACAGCCGCAGCAATCAAGACTGCAACTACAACCTGTTTCCAATCAGGGGCAACGCCGATAATTATCAATCCACTTGTAACCGTGGTCAAAATGAACGCGCCTAGTATGGTCCCGGACATCCTTCCGATTCCACCTGAGAGACTGGCGCCACCGATGACAACCGCAGCAATGGCATCCAACTCTCCGCCGGCGCCGGAGGTCGGCGCGCCTGATCCCAGTCTTAAATAGAAATACATGCCCGCAAGTCCGGCAAGAAGCCCAGAGAGTGCATAGACCTTAGTCAAATGGAGTTGCACATTTATTCCCGCAATCCGGGCTGCGAAAGAATTGGAGCCAATGGCATATGTGTAGCGACCGAACCGGGCCTTGTGGAGAAAGAGTCCAATCACGGTGACCAAAATAATCACGACAATGCCAGGAGTTGAAAGTGGGCCCAGCCAAGGAACACTTAATGTGATTGCTTTATCCGGGCCGCCCGCAATTGGTCCACCGCCAGTAAAGACGATTGACATCCCACCGGCAGCCCCCAGAGTCGCCAAAGTCGCTATAAAAGGAACTATCCGTGCTTTAGTAATCAAAAGTGCATTAATCAGCCCAATAAATGTACCGACTCCAGTCGCAACTAAGAGGCCGATGAAAATAGTAAAGTTCTGACCTTGATGGGAGTTAGTCATGGCTTCCATGGCATAAGCGGCCACAACACCTGATAAACCGACATTTGCACCTACCGAGAGGTCGATCCCACCTGAAATTACGACAAACGTTTCTCCTACTGCGATCAATACAACTGGGCCCCAATCTAAAAGAATATTTCCAAAAACGGCTGATGAAAAAAAGATAGGATTCAGTGCCGTAAAGAAGCCGATCATCGCCAACAAGACCACAAGCAGCAAGAATTGCTGGTTGGCCAACAACATTCGGAGTTTCTTAACAAAAACTTTGAATGTCCACGATGCCGTTGGTGTCAATTTTCTCCTTTAAGTAAGTCGTCGAGTTTTCCGCTACAGATTTAGTACGATCGGTCGGTAATGGGTAATTGAGCCTATTACCGACCGATCGAATTGGAAACTACTGGACGTATGTGTACTTCTTTAGGTCTAATGCCGAAGTCGTCTTTGACAGAACTACATTGGGGATGGTGACAAGTGCCTTAATGTCAGCCTTGCTTCGACCATTGGTCAAATAGGTCACCAAGTAGTCGATAGCCAACTTTGCCTCTGCCGCTGGATTCTGGGCAATAAGGGCGGTAAATACCCCTTTTTTGATCAAATCCACATTGGTCTTATAGGCGTCATAGCCAATTAGAGCGATCTTGCCAGTAAGGCCTTTAGCTTGAAGTGCTGAAGCCGCACCTGAGGCATTGGTCCCATCTATTGCAAAGATGCCATTTAGCTTCGGATACTTGGTAAGCCAGTTGCTCACGTTGGTATTCGCCTTAGCAGGTTGCGACTGTGAATATGCCTTGTCCACGATTTTGATTCCTGGGTAGGAGGATTTGATCCGAGTTTGAAAGCCTTGCAAGCGCGCGACATTTGTCGTTGCAGTCGCAGAAGTTAAGCCAACCACTACCTGATACTTGGTGCCCCTCTTGTACTTGATGGCCTTTGCCATTGCATCAGCAGCCTTCCTGCCACCATCGGCATTGTCTCCTGTGATAAAAGAGAGCACATTTGTGAGGTCACCAACATGTGTATCCACATTTATAACCGGAATATTGGCCGCAACGGCCTTCGCAACGGAATTCTGAAGAGCAGTGGGATCAGTAGGAATCAGAACTAAGCCGTCTGGTTTTTGAGCTAAAACTTGGTCCACGATAGGAATTTGTGTTGCAGGCGAATATTCTGAAGGGTCGCCTTGCCAGATTAGGCTGACCCCCTTGGCAGCAGCTTCTGCCTCAGCGCCAACTTTCATCGCCTTGAAAAATGGATCTGCTTCTGCTCCCATCACAAATGCGATTGTGAGTTTCTTGGTTGCAGCTTGGGCGGGCGCAGCGAGTCCAGCGACTACAAGTAAGCTAATGGTTCCGATGGCAAAAAGAGCAGCAATTCGGGCCTTTCTTGTTTTACGGGGTGAAAGCATTAATAGGATCCTTTCGGTTTAGACGCTCACCTTGAGCCCTTCAAAAACACCGTTACCTACACCGAGACAACGTTGTCTCCAAAGGTACAGTAGGGCCTACGCAAGGTGTCAAGGGATTCATCTCAACAGTTTTATAACGATCTCGTGTTAGATCGTTGAAGTAGTTCTTCTCCGGAGCGTGTGTTAGTAGTCGTCACGGTGCGCGTTACTTTCAAATTAGAGACTCTTGTTGGCAATATGTAAACAATCCAGCCTTACAAGCACCTGGGTTCCAAATTTAACTTTTACTCTCACGTCTCGTAAAGGTGACCACTTTTCTTAAACTGGAAAAGAACCACGCCAAATATTTCCTCTCTTTTGATTGCTTCCCATTGTTGGGAATCAGTACTGCAACTCTTATTGTCACCTTCAACCCAGAAATTCATTCCCTCTACTTGTATTAGGCGTTTGATCAGGAATACGCCGGGGTGATCGTCGCGTTCCACTACAACCACGCGCGGTTGCGATTAAGGAAGAGCGCTCAAATATGGTGAAGGAGCACCTCTGAGTTCTCTGGACCGACTATTTCAAACCCAGTCATTTTGAGCGGCATCCCAGTCGAATTCGCTCTTCAATGAGACAACCAAACTTGCGAGAGCAACCGGAACTAAAGGCAGCAATGATGTTGCACTGGCAGAGAAGTTACTCGTCAAGATTGACGAGATTGCTGAAATGTTCTGGCCACGAAGAAATAAATAGCAGGTTTTACGGTTCTATCTCTGTGGTAGTTTTTCCACGATGGATTGAGCGGCGGTTTGGGCGAGAAACGAGACTCGCTCTACTGCCGCTCTTGTCATTTCTCCGTGAGCAACGTGGCGCGCACCTGCATAAGCGTCACAGAGAAAGTACAAGTCACCTTCTGAGATTGTAGAAGATGTTGCAGTCGCGGTAATTTCAGAGCAGAGTGGGTATCTACCCACGGATGGGTGTGAGACTCCCCGTTCGGACACTGGTGATTCCGGTGGATATGGGCACGGGCAGACTGAGCCGCTTGAGCAACAGTGCATTAACCGCGACGATGGCGCTTGAGCCTGACATAGAAATGGCTGCAATTTCTGGGCTGAGTTTGATACCCAACGAGGAGTAGAAGAGACCAGCAGCGATTGGCAAGGCAAGCACGTTATAGCCGATAGCCCAGCCCAAGTTCTGCCGCATTTTGCGCAGAGTACCCTTTCCGATTTGAAGGGCTATGGGAACGTCCAGCGGATCCGAACGCATAAGAACCACGTCAGCCGTTTCAATGGCAACATCAGTACCCGCTCCAATAGCAATGCCGAGTTCTGCCTGGGCAAGTGCGGGGGCGTCGTTCACACCATCGCCGACCATGGCAACACGCTTACCCTTCGACTGCAGTTCTACGATTTGCGCGGCTTTCTCTCCGGGCAACACATCGGCGAGGACGGTATCAATGCCCAACTGTGATGCGATGCGCTGCGCGGTAGCTTCGTTGTCGCCAGTGAGCATGACGACCTCGACGCCGGAGTTGTGCAGGGCGACGATGGCAGCCGCGGCAGTATCACGAACTTTGTCCGCTAACGCGATGACGCCGACAGCCTTTCCGTCAACAGCAACGAGCACCGCCGTTCGTCCGCTTGAGGCGAATTCATCGCGTTGCTCGGTGATTGAGTCGATATCAACACCTTGCGCAATCATCAGTTTCTGATTGCCAACAAAAACCTGATGTCCATTCACGACAGCTCCGGCTCCGTGCCCTGGAACGTTACGGAAGGCCGTAGCCTCCAGCACTTGAGCACCTGCATTTTCGGCATAGTTGACCACTGCACCGGCGAGGGGGTGTTCGGATTCCCGTTCCACGGCGGCGACTAGCCCCAAAAGCTCGCTCTTCTCGATCGCGATCGCGATAAAGTCAGTCACTTCGGGCTTGCCCTGAGTTAAGGTGCCAGTTTTATCCATTACTACGGTATCGATACGTGCCGCGGTTTCTAGGGCGGTGGCGTTCTTGAAGAGGATGCCTCGCTTGGCACCGAGCCCCGTGCCCACCATGATGGCAGTTGGCGTTGCCAATCCAAGTGCGTCAGGACAGGTTATGACAACCACCGTTATTGCAAAAAGGAGGGCGGTCTGTACGGTTGCCCCCGACACGAGCCAGAGAGTTAAGGTCAGACCTCCGCCGATGAGGGCGACAAAGACGAGCCAGAAGGCCGCGCGGTCGGCCAACCGCTGTCCCGGGGCTTTGGAGTTCTGCGCCTGCTGAACCAGAGCCACGATCTGCGCCAGTGCCGTGTCTGCTCCGACCTTGGTGGCACGGATGCGGAGAGTTCCAGTCGTGTTTACCGATGCGCCAATGACTTGGGAATCCAATGTTTTGGAGACGGGAAGACTTTCTCCAGTGATCATTGACTCGTCGATCTCAGATTCCCCACTCTCGACGCGACCATCGGTCGGGATCTTTGATCCCGGGCGTACCAACATCAGGTCGCCGAGCTTCACTTCAGAGGTGGGCACTTCCACCTCTTGCCCATCGCGAATCACTACTGCCCGGGGAGGAGCCATCTCTAAGAGGGTGCGGATGGCCTCAGTGGCTCCGCCTCGCGCGCGCATTTTAAACCAGTGTCCTAAGAGGACGAAGGTGGCTAGAACGGTGGCGGCTTCGTAGAAGACATCGCCACCGCCAGTCAGGGTAATGACCAGGCTGTAGAGCCAACCAGACCCGACACCAACGGCCACCAGGACCATCATGTCTAGCGTCCGAGTGCGAAGGGCGCGGTAGGCACCGTCAAAGAAGATCCAGGCAGCATAAAAGATCACTGGCAACGAAAGGAGTAGAGAGAAGATGTCATCCCTCAATCCAAAAGGAGTGGAAACCGTGAACTGGAAGACTTGTCGTCCGATGGGTGAGACGAGGGTAATTGGCACCGAAAGGAGGGCGGCTACAAAGAATCTGTTCCGCATATCGCGGACCATCGAGTCCATCGACATCTCCCCGTGGCCTCCCCCGTGGCTCATGGTTTCCACCGAACTCTTAGTGGGTGAGACAAGGTGTTCGCCGTGGTCGGCAGAAGGCTTCATTGCATGACTGGCATGTTGACTCTCGCTCACTGAGGTCTGGGAATGGTCAGTGTGATCCTGATGCTCCGCGGTGGGCCTCTCCTCTTCCTGCATTGGGTCGCAGATATGGTCAGGTACGGAGCGACCAGCACAGTGAAATCCGCATTCGCGAATCCACGACGCCAACTCAGCAATGGATGTCAGCTCCGAGTCAAAGGTGATGTTCGCGGTCTGGGCAACAGGGTTTGCGTCGACGTTCAGCACTCCAGGATGATGAGAGAGCATGGATTCAACCACAGCCTTTGACGAGGCCCAATGAGTGCCCTGTACTTCCATTATCGCGGTCCGCGTTTTCGGACTCATTTAGATTATTCCCTTTCTGATTGAAAACTTACCTCTCCTAAGTTTTAGGAAAGATTTTCTAAGTTTTCGATCCACGGGTGGGACCGAGGGCATTACCTCCATGTCCAGATCATCGTAACTAGATCGCCAACAAATATGAGAGCGGCGAGTAGTGCAACAAATGACGCGCCACGGTTGGATTGGCGCCGTTCATCTCGTAGTAGGAGCACTCTCTGGCGAATTATTGTGTAGCTGGCGATGGCCGCAATAAAGAAGGTGCCGTGTTGCGAGCCGAAACGAAGAAATAGAACGAGAGCGATCAAGGCCAGCGTAAATCCCAATGCAGATTCCATGATCTGAGTCGGGATACGTCGCGCGCCCACGCTTCGGTTGGAGGACCATACCGCCCAGCGCGATGCAGAGGGACGTCCAGCGCAGCAGCCGGTAAAAAAGCAACCGAGTCGACCAACCGCCAGACCGAGCAGGAGACCCGGGGTTGACGCGTCCAGAAAATCTCCGACTGGGACATTGAAAATAAGAAGGAGTGGTGGGGCTACGAGTGCGAAGCCAGCAACAAAACCCTGGACAGCCCAGCCGCTTTTTTGGCCGTCTCGACGATGCAGAATTACGTACCAGACCTTGCCGCCAATGATTCCGCCAAGTAAAGATATGAGTGAAATCGGCAAGACGTGCGTCAACGTCAGATCCGCAGCAGAGATGACAAGGCCCTGAACAATGAGGGCAAGGAGGATTCCTAGAACTACCAGCGCGGCCCAACTCCCCAAAATTACTGCAGGTGGTCGCACAAAGAGTAGTAAACGCGTCGGTACAGGCGTTGCCGGAGCGGGCGTTAATCGCCAACGACGCCATGACCAGGCAGCTCGATTTAAGGGAGGAGTAGGACGGTTTCTATCCGTGTGTGAGTTCCTGTTCTGAGTGGGTAAAAGACGTGCATCCACTTTCCAGTCGCCCGGGGTGATGTCACGGACCTTCATTGTCACCGCTACTGGCCCACCACCCCCGACGATTCCATCGATCGTCTCCTCATGGGTGAATTTATCGCCGCCTCGGGGTGGACCTGTTCGACCTAAACGCTCTCCCGTTAATCGAATTGTGGCGGTTTGAATCGCTGGCGCGGCAGGCGGGTCGAACCAGTAGGTGACTCCTACCACCGGCGGGACATTTCGTTCGACGAAACTTTGCAATGATCCGAGTTCCGATGAATCTGATTGCGGCGAAGAAACGGACGAGCCTTTACTTCGAGCTCTTTTCTGCTTTCTGCCCACAGTTTTCGATCCTCTCTCAGATCGTCCGTTCTTTCAGTACCTGTGCCCTATGACAATTCCTAGATTATCCTGAACAAGCGAGTAAGCAAACTCGGCCCTGCAGGTGGGCGTCTAATGATGGAGAGGCGTTCAGAAAGGGTTACACGTCTGGAATAGTTCGGCCCAAGATTTATTGAGGTCCGTGCTCAATTGCTTAAAACGTGTTTCAAGTTGATTGATTCTCGTCGTTTGGGTGCGCTTTGTCGTTTTTATATTATTGACGATTTTTGTTAATTCTTGGTTGACATAAACGAGACGCTTACGGCTGGCATTGCAAGCTGGGGTTCCATTGCTGGAAGGGATTGGAACCGGGACGAATTCACCATTCTCGGCGACAACTGAAGGAGTATCACTGCAGGCGGATTTTGCTCGGATTAAGTCCTCTGCCAGTGCTTTCTTTATCTCTGAGGTTTGTCTGAGGGCGCGTTGGTAAATTAACTCCATAGCTGGAGTTCGAGTTGGGATTTTCTCAAGTGCAGTATTCATACGTCTGTTGTAGGTGTTCGCCGCCTGCACGACTCGATTCCCGAGTGAGAGATGGTCGCGCCAAGCGGTGCAGATAGGCGTCCCGTTGCTAAGAGGCAATTTCAATGAACTTAAAAGAGGTACCTTCTGGTTGGAGCTACTCTGCCCTGCTTTCAGCTCTACCACAATAATTTCCGAGAACTCTTCCTGTCTTGTGCTCGCGAATGGATCTCCGTTTTTGGTATCGACTTGTAAGTAGTAGGTACCAGCGGGGAAACGCTGAACACTAAGTGGCTCGGTCGTAAAGGAGTACGGACCGGGGCCATTATCTGCAGGGATTATCCAAAGTCCCATGCAACTACTCTTGTTGTTGCAATACATAATTGGACCATATGTTGCACTCCTAGAAGCAGAGATGACCTTTGGAGGATGTCCACTCGTCCACGTCTCTGCGGCACTGGCTGATCCTGGCATCGAAGGGAGGGCAAAGGCTGAGAGAGTAGCGACCGTTGCGATCGCGTAGAACCGAAATAATAAAGACCTCATCACATTTCCCCTAACGTGATTTCCATAACTATAGGATTCTTTCTTGAAATAAAAAAGAGAACTTGGGGTCCGTTTTTGCCTTTCGAAGGCCGATCCGCCCGAATGTAATCTTTTCTAGGCGCTACTCTTCGGGCATGGAGCAATCTCTGGACCGTGCGCGCTCCCTAATACGCGATGTAGAAGATTTTCCACTCCCGGGCATACTATTTCGCGATCTCACGCCACTGCTGGGAGATGGCCCGTCGTTCCAGGCGATAGTTTCAGAGTTCATCCCCTGGGCTAACCATGTAGATGCAATCGCGGGGTTGGAAGCTCGTGGTTTTATTTTTGCCGCCGCACTAGCTCATTCCCTCAATATTGGTTTTGTGCCCATCCGTAAACACGGGAAATTGCCCTCACTTACCCATCAGGAGAGTTACGGACTCGAGTACGGAAGTGATGTAGTAGAAATGCACCAGGATGCCATCGCGCCAGGTGCAAGGGTTCTTATTATTGATGACGTTTTAGCCACGGGAGGAACGGCTCTTGCGGGTATTCGATTGGTGGAGCGGGCCGGCGGAATTGTGACAGGCGTTGGTACGGTATTAGAAATTGACTCCCTCGGTGGACGTACTCGGATAAGCGAGGCATACCCCTCAATTCCAGTTCATTCGATCTTCGTCATGTAATGCGCATCCCCGAAATTCAGGGTCTCCGAGCCCTTGCCGTCATCCTTGTCGTTGCCTTTCATGCCAATTTTCTCTCTGGCGGCTTTCTCGGCGTCGATATTTTTTATGTAATCTCAGGATATTTGATAACGGGACTTCTCATCGGGGAGTTGCGTGCCACAGGAAGCATCTCCTTAAGCAAGTTTTACGCCCGACGAATCAAGCGCCTCCTTCCCACATCTTTCCTAGTACTCCTCGTAACAGCTGTCGTCTCATTTTTTGTCATGCCCCCAGGCTCGAGAACGGATCTTGGTCGAAATATCATCGCTACAACGCTTTACGTGAGTAACTATCTTCTAGCCTGGTGGCAGAGCGATTACCAGAATTTAGGAACGGCTCCCTCTCCACTCGTTCATTTCTGGTCTTTAGCCGTGGAAGAGCAGTTCTACCTTTTCTGGCCCCTCCTCATTCTGGCTTTTGCGAGAGCGGGAATAGTCGGAATAGGAATACGCATCGGCCGCGTTGTCAAGGCGATGGGTTCGATAACACTCATCTCACTATTTCTTTCGCTCGTTGCCACGACGAAGTGGCCTATCTGGTCCTTTTACTCTCTTCCAACGCGGGCATGGGAACTCGGAGCAGGTGCATTGCTCGTCTTTTACCGACCCAAGCGCGTGGCATACAAGTGGAGCGCATGGATTGCCCTTGCTCTTATCCTCATTACCTCTTTCACATATAGCGATGGAACCGCTTTTCCCGGGACGGCTGCCCTTGTGCCGATCCTCGCGGCATCCTTGCTCATCTTCAAAATTGAGCAACTACCGGCACCTCTTTCGAAATTGTTCCGAACTCGATTTGTTCAGTGGGTGGGAAATATCTCCTATCCCCTTTACCTCTGGCATTGGCCGCTCCTGTCCTTTGCTCACGTCATGACTTCCGCGGTTCCGCCCGCCGGGATTCGGATGGCGGCGCTCGTATTGAGTTTTGCCCTGGCCTGGCTGACATACCGGCTATGGGAGCGGCCCATCCGTTTCGGGCACAAGACGTGGGTGAAAACTGCGGCGCTTTGCGCAGCAATGGGAGTGGCGGGGTTTATCGGCTA
>JACPZY010000210.1 GCA_016195215.1 Actinomycetota bacterium
CGTCGTGGCAAAGTACTGCGGCGACGCTTGGGTTTCAGCATTTTTTTTATTATTTTTCTTATGGTCGGCTTGACTGCCCTAGTGCGTGCCCAAGCGCAGCAAGCGCAGAGGAATCTAGTAATTGAAGAGGCCAATACAAAATTCTTGGTTGCAGAGCAGCAGAAGTACGGTGAAGTTGCGAAAGCACAGCAGGAAATTGCGACCATTCAAGCCGCGCAACAAGTGGGAACCTCTACTGAAATTAACTGGCAGGAGTATCTGACTTCCGTCCAAGCGACACTTCCATCAAATGTCACGATCCAGACAATTAACATTGACTCTGCGACTCCCTTTGCCCCATATACGCAGGCAACTGCTCCACTTCAAGGGTCGCGGATTGCAACCTTAAGTTTCACAGCACTGAGTCCAACGCTTCCAAAGGTGCCGGTATGGTTGATCGCACTCACCTCGCTGCCTGGATATTCTGATGCTTCCCCGGGTTCGGTAACTCGGACGGAGGCAGGTGCGTATTCAGTAAGTATCACTATGCACATTAATCAAGCGGCCTTCACCAACCGTTTCGCAGGTAATACAGGGACTCCCAAATGAAAAGTAGCAGGATAAGAGTTATGGGATTATCACTTCTAATAGTCGTGGTTGTGGTGGCGGGCTGGCTAATCGGTATTGCGCCGCAATTGGCTAATGCCTCTAGAGCGAATGCAGATCGAGAGGCGGTCTTAAAGCAGAATTCCACGAACGAGGCCACTCTTCGAAAACTTAAGAATGATTATGTTGGGATAGATGAAATTAGAACTCAGTTAGCTCTTCTCAAAGTCTCTGTTCCTTCAAGCGGAGAGATTTCGACTTTTGTTACAGAACTAAACTCGCTTGCCAATACCAACAGAGTAACTGTTCGATCCATTACTGTGAATGATGCCAAACCATATACTCCAGCCGCTGCCACTTCTAATGGTGCAGCTGGAACGAACAATCCACCAACTACCAACCCAAGAATCACGTCAAATAATTTCATTGTGATACCCGTCCAGTTCTCGGTGACGGGTGACTATTCCAACGTTCTGGAATTCGTCCATGAAGTACAAGTTGGATCCAGACTCTTTCTCATTTCCAATCTTTCGAGCACTGGGGCGACGGACGCTAAAGCCGTAGTGGTTCGAGGGAATAAATCAGGCCCAAACGCCTTCCAGAAAGTTGATGCGACTGTCGGCGGGTATGTCTATGTGCTCTTGGGCGGGGCAAAGTAGTCAATAAAGAGAGAAAATGAGAGCGGGCGACGGGAATCGAACCCGCGCTGTCAGCTTGGGAAGCTGACGTGATGCCATTTCACTACGCCCGCGTATGGTTCTATTGGGAAAGCATAGGCAAGAGAGGTAAAGTCGCCAACCATGCTGCTAAGTGATCGCGACATACGAGCCCAAATTGAGGATAACCGCGTTCGAGTTGAACCCTACGACCCGGGGATGATCCAACCCTCCAGCGTCGATGTTCGCCTCGATCGTTTCTTCCGCGTCTTCGAAAACCACAAGTACTCGGTTATCGATCCCTCGATTGAGCAGAGCGAACTCACGCGCGAAGTGCAAGTCGCACCGAACGAATTTTTTATCCTCCACCCCGGAGAATTTGTTCTTGCCAGCACCTACGAGGTGATCACCCTTCCCGATGATATTGCTGGACGATTAGAAGGGAAGTCATCTCTCGGGCGTTTGGGTCTACTTACGCACTCCACGGCTGGATTTATTGATCCGGGTTTCTCTGGGCATATCACCCTCGAACTTTCCAATGTTGCTAACTTACCTGTCAAACTTTTCCCGGGCATGAAAATCGGTCAACTTTGTCTCATCAAACTCTCATCACCAGCCGAGCATCCTTACGGCTCCGCTCTGTATGGTTCGAGATACCAGGGTCAACGTGGGCCTACACCGAGCCGCTCGTGGATGAATTTTCATCAGAGCCAAGTTAAATAGGCACGGGCGGAATAGAGCAATAGAAAGGAGTAAGTTACAAGCATGAAAACTCTCGTGGTAGTCCTAATTGTTCTTGCACTTATCGTCCTCTTTTTTGTCTCGATGTACAACCGAATGGTTCGGCTCAATGTCAACGTCGATGAGGGCTTCTCTCAGATTGAAGTTCAACTTAAACGGCGCTCAGATCTGATTCCCAATTTAGTTGAAACAGTCAAGGGTTATGCCGCACACGAAAGTGCAACCTTTGAGAAGGTTGTCGCGGCTCGGGCTAAAGCTACGACAGCTACAACAGTTGCTGATGTTGCTGCTGCGGATGGAATGATTACGCAAGCTCTTCGTGGTCTCCTCGCGGTTGCCGAGGCATATCCAGAGCTCAAAGCATCAACAAATTTCCTTGCCCTGCAAGAGGAATTATCTACTACCGAGAATAAGGTCTCCTTCGCCCGTCAGTATTACAACGACAACGTTCGGGCCCTCAATTCAGCAGTGAAAACCATCCCGATGTCACTCTTTGCTGGAATGGCACATGTCACCGCGCGAGAGTTCTATATTGTTGATGACCCACAATCTCGCCAAGCGCCAAACGTAAAGTTTTAGAGCCCCTTTATGGCAGGAGTATCCTTTCGCGCCTCTCAGGGTGCGAATAAGAGAAAAACATATTTTCTCCTTGCAAGTATGGGAGTTCTCGTCTGGCTCATCGTTTATGCCGCACTTACTTATTTCGGGAAGAGTTCGACAGCCATTGTTCCGATCGCAGTGGGTATTGCTCTTATTTCTGTTTGGGGTTCCTACTATTCTTCCGATTCCATAGTGCTTCGGATGACGGGTGCCAGTCAGATCCAAGAGAGCGATAATCCAAATCTATTCAATTTAATTCAAGAGGTGACCATTGCAAGTGGATTACCGATGCCAAAGGTGGCAATTGTTGATGATTCGGCGCCAAATGCTTTTGCTACCGGTCGCAATGCAGAGCATGCGGTAATCGCTTTTACAACCGGAATTCTCAATGTGATGGATCGAGATCAACTGCAGGGAGTTGTAGCACATGAGATGTCGCATGTTGGCAATCGCGACACACTCGTCTCAGCTGTGGCCGCGACGACGGCAGGTGCCATCGCGCTACTGAGTGATTTCCTAACGAGGATGATCTGGTTTGGTGGAGGCAGACGCGATAGTCGCGATAGTAATTCCAACCCGTTGGCTCTCGTCGTCTCTCTAGTAGTGATTGTTCTCGCCCCGATTGCCGCCGTTCTTCTTAAGTCAGCGGTATCGCGTCGACGTGAGGCACTCGCGGACGCCACCGCCGTGTCGTTTACGCGAAACCCAGCCGGATTGCGCTCTGCCCTCGAGGTTTTAGCCGCTGATTCAACGGTTGTGCATCAACGCTCCACGGCTGTTGCTCATATCTGGATTGAATCTCCGCTTGATGCTAGGTCAGTTTCGCGCCTCTTTGCAACACATCCGCCAATTGAGGAGCGGATTGCAGCATTGCGTGCGATGGAGAGCTTGGGACCAGCCTCTTAACAATCCTTCTGATTAGTATTTATTCGGTTGAATCTTCCGCACCTTCTAGAGGGAAAAAGAGCGTGAAAGTCGCCCCTTCTCCCACGGTCGAAATCACGCTCACTTTTCCTCCATGTGCCCGCATCACGGCGTCAACGATGGAGAGACCGAGTCCGCTTCCTTCGTCACTTGACCGCGTTCGTGATGGATCGGCGCGGAAGAACCGTTCAAAAATTCTCTCTTGATCCTCCGTGCTCAACCCAGGACCTCTATCAGCGACAGAGACAGTTGTGCCTTCATTGGAGTGCGAAACCACGACGTTAATTGGCGTACCAGGTTCTGTATGTGTTCGTGCATTCGCTAGCAAGTTAGCGACCACTTGGTGGATTCGATCTGGATCACCGAGTACGTAAAAGTCCCCA
>JACPZY010000211.1 GCA_016195215.1 Actinomycetota bacterium
CCAGCCCGGCAGATCAAACGACTTCGCGCACAAAATGAAGCGATGAAGAAGGAAAATCTTCGACTTCGTTCTGAACGCGATGACGCCAGGCAAGAGAACCGAGCAGCAAAACTCGTGATTGAATACTTTAGGACCCATAACCCCCCAAAAGCCTAGCTCCGGTCAATGCTCATCTGAGCCGGCAGGGAATTTCGAGCAAACACCGCAGGCAGGTTTTAGATATCTCTCGCTCTGCCTCTTATCTACTCGAGCCCCCTCAAGGGATTTTGGTGATGAAACGAGTACGAGAGAGGAACCTTAGGCGAGAGATTGAGAGCCTTCGAGCACGTTATGGTCGCAGTCTTGGTTATCGCCCTATCCATGCTCTTCTCATCAAGAAGGCAATCTCCTGCACTGCCTACTTGGTGCGAAAGGTCGTGAAAATCGCTGGGTTTGCAGGTTTACCGAAGAAGCGCCGCTATGCCAAAGGTAATTACTCACCAGAGATAGGGAACCTGATCAGAGGCAATTTTCAATCCACAAAACCTCACGAGAAGTGGTTCATCGATATCACCCAGAAGAGATACCTAACAGGCACTATCTACCTGGCGGTCATCAAAGACGCTGCAACGCGGATGGTGGTGGGCTGTGCAACTGGCAAGAATCCAAACTCGGAGTTAGTAGTTCGTGCTTTAACCATCGCTACCGAAGGCTATAAACCAAAGGGAACAGTAGTTCATTCCGATATGGGATCAGTCTTTAAGTCAGAGCACTACCGCAATGCGGTGGCGCAGGCAGGGTTCATCCAATCTATGGGCAATGCCGGGCTCTCATTCGCCAATCAGATGATCGAAAGCTTCTTTGGGAAGATCAAAACAGAGTTGCTTCACGGTCGATCATGGAAATCTTATGAGGAGATCAATGAGGCAATCACTGAGTATTGCGAAAACTTCTATAACTCAATACGACCTCAAATGGTGTTGCGTGGAAGAACCCCGATGGATGAATTTCATCGTTTAACTACTTGCACCATTAACCAAGCAACCATTAACGTTGCCTAACCGAAAGTGTCTAGTAAATATCGCGCAGGTCCTATAGAAGCCCTCCAGACCGCCCTTTTTGGGTTCACCTAGAAGTGGATCATTTCGGATAGCCAACACCGCCTTGTTTAGAGTCTTTTTCTCGTTCGGATGCAGCTTCTTCGCATATCTATCAAAAGTAGGGGAAGTGAGGACTCTCATCAGTCAAACTGATATTCCCCGCTGGGTTCTTCCGACTTTGACTTGAGTAGTTCTCGAATTAATTCGAATGAGAGGTCTGGATTCTGCTCGGCTGTGCGAGCAATTTGATAGTAATACTCAATTTGTTTAGGGACAGAGCGGTGTTCAATAGCAGCCACTCGTTTGGCGTCGTCAACTAAGTGATCGGCCAGTTTCACGGTAGTAGCCACAGCGTCCTCGTTTCTTCTCGAGTCAGATGCTAGCAGATAAAAGAACCTTAGGAAACCCTAAAGAACCTTAGGAAACCTTAAAGAACCTAGACTCGAGAAGAGCCTGCTCAGCGTCCTTCGGGAAGTACGTCGGACCTAGTCATTTGTTGCAGAAACCCTAGGTGGCACGCCGCCAATAGAAAACCCCGACACTTGCCTCACGTAATCCGCATCCGCTGCCGTTCTAGCGCTTTCGGCAAGGACACGGATAGTTCCCTCCACGCCTAAATCCTTGAGAACTTCCCTTACACGTTTGACGGCGTTTTTTCAGTCACGTTCTCCATTTGCCCAGAGCACAACTGCCTCAGTAATTTGCGTCTCTTGCTGTTTCAGCGGGAGCAATTCGTACGAGCACTGAACCGACAAGCTTGTTACCCGCAGTCGGATTCCTTGCACTTGTGAATTCTTGGTTGCCCACCACGCCGTCAATAATTTTGATCCAACTCCAATGGTTGTCAAAATAAGGGCGGGTATAAGAACCGAAGGAATTTTGGCAGGGTCAATCCGTAATCCAAAAAATAGGAAGAAGATCACGGAAAATAAGTCACGCAGTGGCGCCAATCTGACGCGTGCCACAATCGCTAGATCTTCAGTCAGTAAGAGTCCTACTAGGAATGCAGCGACAGCTCCAGAGAACCCAATGTAGGTTGCTGCGCCAGATTCTAGAAGTGCGACGCCGGAGCCGAATGCACTCAAGATGGGAAGTAGCGGTGCCAGCACAAGGTCTTCCATAACTAAGATATTGATCGTGTGCCTGGTGCTCGTGAATTGCTGCCATTGAGATTCTCGAATGAATTGCATCGCAATGCCCGAGGATGAAACATAGGAGATGGCTCCCAACGCGAGTGCTCCAGTCCAACCCCAACCGATAACGAGAGCAATTGGCGCTCCCGGTACGAAATTGATAAATAGGTCAAAGAGGCCGAGAGTCTTCTGTTCTCGGAATCCAGTGAGAAGCTCTTTAGCGGAGTATTCAAGTCCCATGAGTAATAAAAGAAGAATGGCGCCGATTTGTGCGCCTATAGATAAGAAATTATCACTCAACTCAAGTCTCAGAAATCCGCCAGTTCCGAGAACTAATCCTGAAAGGAGGAATAAAGGAACAACAAAAATTCGTAACTTTGAGGTTAAAAACGCAACTGTGCCCAAGATAATAAGTACGAATCCTATTTCTCCAAGAACAAGACCCTCATTCCGATTGAAAACTTACCAAATTCACAGAATCGGAAATTGCTATAGGCATCAGTCTGAGTATGGTTGTCAACGAAGAGATGTGGAAAGTATCCTTTATAACAACCAACAGAATTGAAATACGATGAAAAACCAAAAATATCCAAAAATGCTAGCGCTGCTCGGAGTGATGTCGCCAGGCTTGTCACTTGCGGCGCTGACAACTGCGAGTGCGGTTGACATCACAGCAACCTTGTCATGAAGTAAGAACATGTCAAAAAAGCGAACGAGCGTTATCGCCGCTGCTTCCACCCTCCTGATCCTAATTGGGTTTGGGGGAGTGGCAGTGGCGGGGATTCAGATCTATCAATCAAATGCAGAGATCGCAAGGCAAGTGTTGCCGGCCTTTGCTCCACTGGTAAAAAATGTTACCCCAATTACTCCGTCAACGACATCGGGCGTGATCTCATACAATCCCTACCCAAAGGTGGGTGATGTTATTGGAAAAATTTCAATCCCTGCACTTAAAACCATTTTGCCGCTTATCGAAGGCACTGGAGATGCTGAACTCAAAAGGGGAGTTGGACATTTTATAGGTAGCGTATTACCTGGAGTGAATGATAATTCCGTTCTGTCAGGACACAGAGATTCAGTTTTCTCAAAGTTGGGCAAACTTGTCCTCGGCGACATTGTCATTGTTAGAACAAAGGCAGGCGAATTTACCTACCAAGTATTCAATTTCCGAATTGTTGAGGCTGATGATAGAACTGTAATAGTTCCTACCCCAACTGCAATATTAACTCTCACTACCTGCTATCCCTTCCGCTTTATTGGGAATGCACCTAAGCGCTATATCGTGAGTGCGAAATTGATTGCCACGCAGCTACCCGCTCCTGCCGCCTGATTCCAACGACATCATTCTGATAACTTCGTCGTCATTAACCGCCGAAAAATCTTCGTACCACTCTCCGACTGCGAAAAATTTGGAGGGAATCTCCAGGCAGATTACCTCGTCAGCATCCATTGAGAGACTTTTTATTGCTTCCGCCGGACCAACCGGAATTGCAAGTAAAACCTTTCTGGCTCCAAGTGCGCGAGCAACCTTGCAGGCAGCCCGCGCGGTGGAGCCGGTTGCTATGCCATCGTCAACAATTAATGCGGTTCGATTTGCTAGGGAAAGTCGAGGGTGCTCGCCACGAAACCTCTTTGCGCGCTCTTCAACCTCTCTCATCTCAACTGCTTTCACACGGGCGAAATCATCAGGTCGGATCTGTACCATCTCCACTATTTCTTCGTTGGTTACAAGAACGCCGTCCTCACCAACGGCTCCCATCGCAAGTTCAGGTTGAGTAGGAAGACCAATTTTGCGAACGACGATAATGTCCAAGGGTGCATGAATACACTCGGCAACTTCGCGCGCAACTGGAACTCCGCCTCTTGGTAGACCAAGAACCACGACATCTTGACCACGGAGATGCTTGAGACGGCCCCCCAGCTTTCGCCCAGCATCAATGCGGTTCTTGAAAATGATGGCTCACCCCCAGGTATTATTCGTCCGACCACTTACAACGTACTCCTAAGAGGTGACCAGATAATGAGTCATACTTACTGACGTGACTACTCCATCCGTCTTATTTGTTTGTGTTCACAATGCGGGCCGTTCGCAGATGGCAGCTGCCTTTCTCTCGCATTTATCACATGGTGCAATTGATGTGCGATCTGCCGGCACTCAACCAGCCGATCAAATAAATCCCGTGGTAGTTGCGGCGATGCAAGAGAAAGGGATCGATCTCTTTGGTCAGATCCCTAAGGTTCTCACGACGGAGGCGGTTGAAGAGAGCGACGTGGTTATCACCATGGGCTGCGGAGACACCTGCCCTTACTTCCCAGGTAAGCGGTACCTGGACTGGAAGCTGGATGATCCAGCTGGTGCTGGTATCGAGGCGATCCGTCCTATCCGCGATGAAATTGAGGCCCTCGTTAGAGGGCTGATTACAGAGATCACTTACGCATAACCGGAGAGTCCTCCCGCTCGGACTTGCCCTTGTCAGCCCTGAGGGCTAGTTTTCGAACATATGTTCGAAATCCACAACCCAGCTCAGGAAGAGCCCACTATGGCAGTCCCCTCTATTAGGCGTGCTCAGGTAAGCCAGATAGAGCCTCATGAAATTCTGGATGGCACTACTCAACCACCAGATTTAGGAGCTGCAGTGAGCAGAAGTAGTCTCGTAACGTGAGCACCGCGACCATCCTTCATGTCGACATGGATGCCTTTTACGCTTCGGTCGCGGAGCGGGACGACCCGACACTTAAAGGGAAAGCAGTAGTGGTAGGAGCTGGAACACGTGGTGTAGTTCTATCCGCCAATTACCTAGCACGGACATTTGGAATTCACGCCGCGATGCCAGTTGGAAGAGCTCAGCGCTTGGCACCACATGCTCTCTTTATCGTTCCGGATCATTCTCGATACAGTGAAATATCAGAGCACATTATGGAAATTTTTCGTTCATACACTCCGCACGTCGAAGCGATCTCACTTGATGAAGCATTTCTGGACGTCACGGGTTCGCGTAAATTATTGGGTACTGGTCGCCAGATCGCCACAGAAATTCGAGCGAGAGTCGAAAAGGACGAGGGCATCACATGCTCGGTGGGAATAGCGCCTTCCAAGTTCATTGCCAAACTTGCATCGAGTCGTTGTAAACCAAACGGCATGCTCGAAATTCAACCGGATCGGATACTTACTTTTTTACATCCATTGCCGGTCTCTGCAATATGGGGAGTGGGTCCAAAGACGGCGGAAGCACTCGAACGTCTAGGTTTGCGCACGGTTGCTGATGTAGCGAATACTCCACGAGAAACTTTGATGCGTGCATTGGGCCAAGCCAATGGTGCCTCTCTTTTCGAACTGGCGTGGGGTCGAGATTATCGTGGTGTCATTTCAGATGAACCGGAGAAAAGTATTAGCGCTGCCGAAACTTTTTCGCACGATATCGATGATCCAGAAATCATCTTGAAGGAATTTCTACGGTTGAGTGAGAAAGCTTCAAGTCGCTTACGGGAGAGATCTCTCTTTGCGAAAACTATTTCCATAAAAGTGCGATTTGCAGATTTCACAACCATTAACCGATCAAAAACTTTGCCACTGGCAACTGACAGTACCCATGATATTTATGAGGTGGTGAAAACTCTCTACAGTGCCCTCCGGATTGATCGTGCTCGCTTACGTTTGGTGGGAGTCAGCTTAGAAAATCTTCAGTAGGGAGCGTCTGAACAGTTAATTCTGGGCTCACGCGAACGAGGATGGCGTGAAGTCGAAGGCGCTGTCGACCGTGCCCAGGCCCGTTTTGGCCCTGGAAGCGTTAAGCCAGGTCGATTGGTTAAAGGAGAGAGTGAAAAGTGAGGTATTTCTACCTTCGAGTATGCAATCTCCGCAGAGATGTTCTATTGTGGAGTAGTAAATAAGTGGAAGGAGTCCGACGTGTCGCTATCAGAGCACGAGCGCAAACTCCTTGCCCAGATGGAGGAGGCGCTCTCCGCCGACGACCCGCATCTTCACTCAACACTGACTGGAACACGGCTATATCCGGGCCGAAAGAGGATCCTTCTTGGCCTAGCCCTGACAGTTTTAGGGATTCTGACGATTTTTGCCGGCCTCATCAGCAAGACCACCCCTATAGGAATTCTTGGGTTCCTCATCTCCCTCTCCGGCCTTACCCTGGCCATATCGGGCCTATCAGGAGTGAGCGCTCTCCGAACTCCAAAGACGGGTCAGCGCAAGGGCAGGCTCAATTCCCGGCTGGAAGACCGTTGGGAGCGACGCAATTTTGACCATTGAGTAATTAACCGCATTGAATAGGATGAGTTAAATCGGTAGCAGCAAATACCTGTTGATGATGAGGCGTAGTAATGCGCCCGAGAGCCGGCGCAGTTATACGTAATAGCAATGAGTGAGGATGTAGGCAAACTCAAGGATGCCAGTTCAAAGCTTGTAGAAGCGATTCTCGTTTCGACTCTCGCCATCTGGAAGTCTTCACAGTTTTGCTCGCCCGACTCTTTGCTAATTCGATCTGGTTAGGCAAGAGTCTGCGAGATTAAACATCAGGTAAGGCGATTCGATCTGCCTTATCGAAGTTTGTCAAGACGTTTCCGTGGATTAACCCGCTTCCTCTAAGCTCTCCCTTCAGCTGGAAGTTGGGTGTCATAAGGTCCGGATTCGAGGATAAAAATCGCGGAATTCCGGGGGCACGGGTTCCGCTAACCCTTCGAGACGCCTAAGTAAGTGTAAGCGAGTGAAGATACGCTCGGGTGATGGCTCCGATAGCGAAAGAGTACAAGGGGGCCGTTCTACTTGTACGGAGTGCAAAAATTCAGGAGTGTAATGGGAACTGCCCCCATCTATCCGCAGAGCGCGCATAATAGATTGCCAGTTCTCCTCTATTTGATTATGATGGTCGTGTCACGTGGGGTGGCTCAAGTGCGGTGCTTGAAAGTGGGTGCCTGGCGATGTTTCCGGGTGGCACGTGTGCAAAAGGTGTCTTCGCAGTTGTTGCTGCCACTTTTCTCGGTATTGTCGTTGCACTTCCGTTTTCTCCACCGGCATTTGCAGCGGATCCGCCTGGAGTACAGCAAGGTTCACCATTTGGTCCGCTCGTGCTTGGCTCGACTTCGAAGACAATCACAAAGAAGACGACAACGACCACAACCTCTAAAAACGCTTCAAATACTGTGGCTCAGCCACTTGGCCCAATTGTCATCAATGAAAACAATTCGGCAACGACAACCTTTACGGCAAAGCCAGAACCACAGACTGCGCGTACGACGACGACTACTACTGAAGTCATAAATTTGGCGGGTCCAATCCAAGTGACCAGCAGCGGCGGAGTGCAAGCGCAAGGCTTAGCAACTCCGGTTGCTGGCGTTAAAGGTGACAGTGGTGCAGTGGGCCCAACTGGACCCCCAGGTCCCTCTGGTTCGGCGGGCCCAAAGGGCGACGCGGGTGCCACCGGTGCGCAGGGGGCTAAGGGCGATACTGGTGCAACCGGTGCGCAGGGAGCTAAGGGCGATACTGGTGCAACAGGTGCTCAAGGACCAATTGGACTTACGGGTACTAAGGGTGACACCGGGGCTACAGGGGCTCAAGGTCCAGAGGGTGCTCAAGGCACTCAGGGTATCCAAGGAATTCCTGGAGTAGCAGGCCCGGCAGGTCCGCAAGGGCCGGTAGGAAAGAATGGCGCTTCTATCCTCAGTGGCAATGGCGTACCAACTACTATTGGTGCCCTGGGCGATCTCTACATTAATCTTTCGACCGGAATTCTCTATGGACCAAAGAACGGAGATGGTTGGCCCATTGGAATCTCCCTTGTCGGTACCACTGGTACCACTTGAGTCCAAGGCGCTAAAGGCGATACCGGTTCTCAAGGCGCAACAGGTGCCACCGGAGCTCAGGGTCCAGTTGGATTTACCGGACCTCAAGGACCTCAAGGCCAAGCCGGTCCAGTTGGTCCGCAAGGCGCACAAGGTATCCAGGGTCCTGTCGGTCCCAAGGGCGAGATTGGTCCCGCTGGTCCTGCAGGAAGTTCAGGTGCGCAGGGTGCTAAAGGCGAGACGGGCGCAA
>JACPZY010000017.1 GCA_016195215.1 Actinomycetota bacterium
GAAGGTAAGCATTACGCCGCCGAATTGAGCAAGCACTGAACTTAGGGAAATCGAAACCCGATAAAAGAATCCCTGCTTCTTCCCGGTGATGAGTGCCCAGGCAAAAAATCCGCCCAAGATTGAACCTGCAAGAGCTGTCCAGAATGAGAGCAATAGTGAATTCCTAAAGGCATGGCGTGTGATGGGTGAGTTCAGTGCCTCCGAAAGGGCCGAAGTACTAAATTCATTCTTACTATTCTTAAAGGCACCTGAAATCACGTTATAGGTTGGATAAAGGAGAAATAACCCAGAGAATAGAAGGAAAGGCAGAACTCCAAGGTAGGCGGACTTACTTCGCCAACGCCGAGAGCCGGTCCTGCTTTTGGCAGTACCGGCTCTCGGCGTTGTGACCTGAGTCATTGGGCGACTATATCCCTTTAGCTACCAACTGCCTTTGGCCAGGCTGTCTTGAGATACAAGCGCGCTGCGGCGGACTGATCTGCTGTTGCCTTTGTTGCGGCAATCTTGCTCTTGCCGATCGCTGCAATGCCTTCGGCAGGTGCACGGCCAGTTTTTACCAGCCATACCCATAACGCTGGAGTTGCGCCACCGATTGCGAAGACCTTGGCTCCTGTTTCACCAAGTGAGTATTCCAGCCAGAGACGACCACAAGCAGGGTGTGGCGCCCAAGCAGAAACTGCCATGTTGTAGGTCGAACCGACAAGTGCTGGCGTGAACATTTTCCAGCTCTTTCCGGCAGCTGCGAATTGTTTCTGAATTCCAGCTTGAACGTAGCCATTATCGATAACAACTGGGGTCTGACCAGATGCAATGGTTGCTTCGGTTGGGTTTACGTTGATGAAGTTTCCGACGTCTTTCAACTTCTTGAAGAACGCAACGCCCTTTGTGAGATCATCAAATGTTCCGCCAAGTGCCTTGTTGATCATGAAAAGGCCATTTAGACCGGTAGATGATCCCAGTGGATCGCCATTCAGAGCAACTTTGCCCTTGAACTTTGGGAGCAATAGATCATCGAGCTTGGTGATTGTTCCAAGTGATCCGTCGTATCCGATGGTCAAGGTTCCGGTGTAGTCAGGAGTGAATTCGCCCGTTGGTGAAGTGGTAGCTGCGCCAGTGAGATAGTTCCACAACTTAACTTTGTAAGGAGCGAAAGTACCTGTGCCGGCGTACTTAACCGCGATAGCGATACCGATATCGAAAACGTCAGGTGAACGGCTAGTGCCCTTATTGGTATTTGCAGCATCAATTTCTTCCTGTGAGGAACCTTCTGGGTTTGCCTCATCGATTTTGACGCCGTATGCCGCCTTGAAACCATCGATCATGTCGCCATAGTTAGCCCAGTAGCGAGGCAGCGCGATGACGTTGAGTTGACCTTCCTTCTGGCAGGCAGCGATCAGTTTGTTCATTCCGCCTGCAGCAGCAGCATTCTTAACGGTGCTGAAATTCGTTGCACCTGACGCTGTAGTAATGCTTAGTGTAGGGATCGTCAGTGTCACAGCCATAACTGCAACCACCGACCCCCGAGTGAATTTCGAAAACGTCACTATGTTCCTCCTAATTGGTTATGTGGTTTCGATGCATCCGTTCCCTTGCAGTACACGTGTTGACTGCAAGCTAACGCCATTTCGCACTGATTCGGATCTACAGTTAGTCAAAGACCAATGCGTATCGCGCTCCTTCTCTCGCCTGTGACCAACCCAAGGCGTAGTTTCGGACAAACTTAGTCTTTGAGAGACGGTTCGTCCAGGATATGGGGACCAGAATGGTAACTATTGCATAACGTTCAAGAATACTTCGTAGGTCTACGAAGCCGACAAACGAACGATTAGCGAACTTCTGGCAATGAAGGAAGCCTCCTCTTTATATGCAAGATAACGTTTTTTGCATTGGGTGCGCCCTCTGCCCAATTAAATGCGTGCTTGGCTCCTAATTCCTCCCGTTTTTGCCAAACATTTGCGCTGAGGGTTCTTGACAATCCGGCGATTTCTAGGGGAGTCGTTGCCAGGCCATAATCCGCAACTCCCTTATGGTCGACGACGGTTAGGCCTATATAGATTTCGCCCTTGCTATCTCGTACCACCTCTACAGTGCGGCTCTGTTGTGGCCAGTCGATATGGGAGGCAGTTTCCACCAGCCAAAAGCCATCCATGCTTTCTTTTGCTCCAATCCATTCGACATGATGGCGATGTTCGTGACCTGCAAGCCAGAGAATGACTTGTGGGTAGCGCAACAACATGGCGCTGACCTCCTCACGGCAGACTCTCCTAGCATCCGCGGAGTTTGGCGAGAAGTCATTGAACATCAACATCAGTGGGTGATGAGACGCTAGAACGACGGGCCTGTCCGAATTGGAGATTTCATTGTCTAGCCAAGCAAACTGTTCTTCATCGAGTGAGCCCTGCCAACCACCAAACTGATTAACTGTATCCAGAACAATCAATTTCACAGCTCCGACTTCAGCGGAGTAGTACATCTTGCGCTCGCGAACATTCTCCTCTACAAAGCCGTGACCTTTGGGCAAGCCAGGTGATGTCAGATGCAAGGCTGCGAATTGGCCCCGCTCAATTGCCCTTCGTTCAAAGTCAGGGGTTACTAAAACATAAGGAGCGTCACTAGAAGTGGGAAAGTCAGCAGGACCTATTTCGTTAAAGGCGCCTAGTGTTTCTTCTAGGGTCAAGGTTGATGGGAGGGCCTCATATCGGCGATCAGCAGCCATTTCCATTCGAGTCGCATCATTCGGCGTAACAGTGCCTTGCAACAGTGCATCGTGATTTCCATGCACTGCATACCACGGCACGTTGAGACCGGTCGCGATGAAAGGTTGGCGACAGGAGTCCAGCAATCCGGGAACTACGGGGAATCCATATTTTGATCGCGCATCATCATCTTCTCGTCCATCAGGTGTTCCATGAGGGTGCCAGTACTTCACGTCGTAGTGGAGTGGACCGTCATCCATCACACCTTCGTATTTCTCTGCCGATCCAGAGTCCGGGCGGATTGGCAGACCATCTAAGAGCGCGAGGTACCAGTTCATTTCGTTTAATTGTGCGTTATCAGTAGTGTCACCGGAGACAATTGCCCCCTCAATCGGGTGGCCAGAAAGTGGTCCTGTGCTTACCTGATTAAGCGACTGAACCATCGCCTCCACCACGTGTGGAGAGAGCATTGCGTGCGGGCGGTAGGTGCCAATTGTTCCCACTTGTTCGCGAATAGGGCTATCTGGATCTGCCCAACGGTCCAGAAATTCTGGTCGAGTGGGGGATTGCGCATCACAGACGTGTAAGTCAGAGAGATGATGAATTACTAATAAAGGCTGGCTCTCTTCCGGGAAAGATTCTCCGATGTACGGTGGATCCACAACCTCATCTAAGTTGCGCCACCCTTTTTCATTCGCTTGCCCACGCCCATAAGTCATGGACGCAAGCCTAAATGAAAATTTCCATTTGCACTTCAATGTGCGTCCTAATTGAAAAGCTCTTAGAATGGTCTTATTCCAATGAATGTAGGGAGGGATCATGACGAAACCATCAGAATTCAGTCACGGCGGGTCCACGTGGACCGGTCCTGATCCAGGATTACCAACTTTTAGAGAAATTAGCTCATCAGAATCGCGAACGTATTCCAGAGCGCACTGTTCATGCCAAGGGTTGGGGCGCTCATGGAACATTTACCGTTACACATGACATAACCAAGTACACGAAGGCAAAAATCTTTAGCGCAGTCGGCAAGAAGACCGATGTGATCGCTCGCTTCTCGACGGTTGCGGGAGAGTTGGGCGCAGCAGATGCTGAGCGCGATGTGCGTGGATTCTCGGTCAAGTACTACACCGAAGAGGGCAATTGGGATTTGGTCGGCAATAACACGCCAGTCTTCTTTGTACGCGACCCACTTAAATTCCCTGATTTCATTCATACGCAGAAGCGTCACCCAAAGACCAATCTTCGATCAGCTACTGCGATGTGGGATTTCTGGTCGCTTTCTCCTGAGTCATTGCACCAGGTGACGATCCTCTTTTCGGATCGTGGGTTACCAGTAGGCGTGCGAAACATTAATGGGTATGGATCACACACCTTCTCTTTTATCAATGCAGAGGACGAGAGGTTCTGGGTTAAATTTCATTACAAGACCCAGCAGGGTCATAAGCATTGGACTAACGAAGAGGCAAGTCAGATCGTGGGAAAGACTCGGGAATCCACTCAAGAGGATCTTTATTCTGCGATTGATTCTGGCAATTTTCCCAGGTGGACCGTCTCCGTGCAGATTATGCAGGAATTAGATGCTGAGAAGACTTCATATAATCCATTTGACCTGACAAAGGTGTGGCCTCATGCGGACTTTCCGCTGATCGAGGTTGGTGTGATGGAACTCAACCGCAATCCTGAGAATTACTTTGCGGAAATTGAGCAGGTTGCATTTAGCCCATCAAATGTCGTACCTGGCATTGGATTTTCTCCAGATAAGATGCTTCAGGCGCGAATTTTCTCGTATGCAGATGCGCATAGATATCGCCTCGGAACGCATTACGAGGCTCTTCCGGTAAATGCACCGCAGGTTCCTGTCCGTAATTATCATAAGGATGGGTCTATGAAGTTCTTCTCAACCAATCCAAATGCAGATGCCTATTACGAACCGAACTCTTTCGACGGCCCCGCCCAGGATCCATTATTTGCAGAGCCTCCTCTGCGAATTTCTGGAGATGTTGACCGATACAACCATCGAATTGGCAACGACGACTACTCTCAACCGCGCGCCCTCTTCAACCTTTTTGATATTGGAGAGAAGTCGAGACTTTTCTCCAATATCGCTGCGGCAATGCAGGGCGTGCCACAGGAGATTGTTGATCGACAACTTGGGGAGTTTGCGAAAGTCCATCCAGATTACGCAGCTGGAGTAAAGGCCGCACTTGCAGACAAGTAAGGCGTCAGATTGATATCGAAGCGAGGTCGCTCACGATGGCCAACTGGCCCAAGAACTTGGAGCCACCGGTGCCCCCTTCTTCGTATTTGATATGAAATATGGAATCTCGGGTGCCCAACCCGTAGAAGCCTTCGCACAGACCCTTGAGGCCGCCTGGAGCTCAGAAGCAATCTAGAAGAAATCCTCTTTCTTATGTATCTATCTGCTTGATACTGATATATCATCACACCCATGAGCGTGACGCCCCTCTCCTCCCGCGCCAAATCGCCCAGAGAAGGAAACATCTCCCTCTCGGATGAGGCTTACATTCAGATCCGCTCGATGATCGTCTCCCTTGATCTTGTGCCGGGCTCACTTATTAATGAAGCCGAACTCATGACCCGTCTGGGATTTGGCCGGACCCCAATCCGCGAAGCTTTGCGCTCGCTAGCGAGTGAGAAGTTGGTTGATGTTTATCCACGTCGGGGAATGTTTGTCACGAGTGTTGATGTCCAGAACCTTTCGTCCATCTCGGAAGTGCGCGCGGTATTGGAGATTAAGGCCGCAAGTCTGGCTGCTGAGAGGTCAACGCCCAAAGATGGTGCGATAACCCTTGCACTGATTGCGGAGATAGACGCAATCAAAGGCGAACCAAATATGACCAATTTGATTCAATTGGATCAGCGGATACATCGTCATATTTACCAGTGCACACATAATCAATTTCTTGAAGCAACTCTTGAGCAGTATTACGGGCATGCCCTTCGCATCTGGTTTCTGGCATTAGACCATGTAGAGAATCTCTCTGACGCAATTATCGAACATCGAGCTCTTCTCAAAGCAATTAGCGATCACGATGCCGATGCCGCGGCAAAGGCAATGCAGGATCATGTCGAAGGGTTTGAAGGCAATATCCGTCGCAATCTTTAGTACTTGAAGTTCAACCGATAGAGAAAAGGATCGAGTGATGAGTACAGTTCCAAGTAAGGCAAAGGCTGTTGTTATCGGTGCAGGTATTGTTGGAAACAGCATTGCCTACCATCTGGCTCGATTAGGTTGGCGAGACATTGTTCAGATTGACAAGGGTCCACTTCCCAATCCCGGCGGCTCTACCGGTCATGCATCAAACTTCATTTTCCCTGTCGATCACTCAAAAGAAATGACTGCCATC
>JACPZY010000018.1 GCA_016195215.1 Actinomycetota bacterium
ACGACGTTTACGCCGAACTTCCATTGGTAGAAAATCAACCCGGGACTGGCCTCCAATAAGGAGCTCTGGTTTCTTCTTTACGATCACGACAAGTTCCGCATCGCCAACCCCATTGCTACGGATAAGGACTCAGTGTTCTCCATCCGATTTCTCTCTCCGTTCTTACGGGAAAGAGTAACCATGGATAAAGAATTGGCGGCAGTCACAGGTATCTGTGTCATTGCACGGAGTGCAGTGGCAAAACCGGAGAGGCGCGCACCGCCGCCTGTTAAAAGTATCTGCATCACGGGATGCTCAGGATGAGTATTGTTAAAATAATTTACAGTATTTCGAAGTCCAGCTAGAAGCTCGCCGGTCACTCTCTGAAGAATCTCTGTCGCGCGCGGATCATCCGCGGTCGCTACATCAGCCAAACATTTCGGACAGGAGCATTGTGATGTGATCGGACCAAATTCCTCGCCCGATGCGAGGTCGGCACCAACACGTAAAGTCCGCTTTAATTCCTCAGTTGCACCGGTATTTATTTCAAGCCCTGATTTCAAAGCTTGAGTCAGATCATCACCGCCGGCTGGAATTATCCGAACAAAGTGCGGAACCCCCTCGTTCGCGATAATCATGCTCGTCGTGCTTCCACCAACGTCAATGATTGCAACAGCGCCGTCTACTGTCGACCTGCTCATAAGAAGACGGTTGAGTGCGAAAGGTATGAGGTCAACTTCCACTGGCGTGAGACCTGCGCGCTCCGCCACCCGGATCGTGCCAAGTATCGCCTCCTTCTCAGCGGCAACAAGTAATCCATTGACCGTGGGTCCGTGATCGCCGACTCCCTCCGAAACGGGATAGAAATCCAGAATTGAGTCTTCAAGCGTCATCTGCAACAGATTCTGCACATGAAATGGAAGCGATTCGCGAATCTCCCTAATAGGCATCTTTGGGACTGTGAGATCACGAACTAGTACATGCTGATTTCCCGTGCCCAGAACGACATTCTTTGTCTTAAAGTGTCCCTCCGACCAGAGTTGTTTAAGCGCGCTACCAACAGCGTCGGAGTCGATTACTTCGCCACGGCTAACGGATCCAGGCGGAAGCTTGACCTCATGGAAACGGAGAAGATTTGGCTTGTTCTTCTTTGCTGCACTTAGTTCAACACCTCGCACTGCGGTGCTACCAATATCCAATCCAACAACACTTATAGGCACTACCTACCACGCTCCTAAATTAAATACCTGTTGAGGGGGAAAAGATCGAAAGATAACTCTGAACAATTGGCGGTCCGAAAAAAACTCCCAACCATGCACCGGCCAACATCCAAGGCCCAAATGGAATGCCACTTTTCATATTGGTTTTTCGTAGGACGATAAGAGAGACCGCAAAAATTCCCCCCAGCACAAATGCAGCGAAAGCCCCGGTAACAAGTACGTCCCACCCTAAGTACCCGAGAAAGAGCCCAAGAACGCCGGCAAATTTCACGTCACCAAATCCCATCCCATCTGGGTACATCAATGCCATTGCCAGGTAAAGCAACCACATAACTGTTCCGCCAACAATCGCGCGAATAATTGCACGGTAGTCACTATTGAGGTATCCGCTTAGCGTTAATAGAACAATTCCGACCACATAACTGGGAAGAACAATCGCGTTGGGGAGCGTATGGGTTTCAAGGTCTATCAGAGCTAGTGCAATTGTGATTGCCGCCAAATAGAGAAATGCAGCGAGGAGGAAAATTACGCGCAAATTTGTTGTATCAAACTTCCACGCAACAACTCCGAAAAAGAAAACTGTGCTGATTTCTACAATTGGATACCGTGCAGGTATTGCCACATTGCAGTTGCGGCATTTTCCTCGAAGAAGAAGCCAGGAGATGACGGGAATGTTGTCATACCCTTTGATACGCGCGCTGCATACAGGACAAGCACTCGGTGACGAAACCACGGATTGGCTACGTGGAACTCTGTAAATCACTACATTTAAGAAAGAACCCACCGCTAAACCGAGAACGCTTGCGAAGATCACCATATTATCGCGTCGCTAAATCTCGAATTGAAGTTCGGCCGCCAAGAATTCCAGTACCCGGAGGCGATAGAAACTGCCCGGTGCTGAGATTAACGGTGGGTAGACCTATCGGTAGATAGTTCAGTACGAAGTTGGAACTCGTCGCGACGGAAGATGCATACATCTGACCACGCCAGATATCTCCTGAGTTGCTCACTTCGCAGGGCGAATAGACCATCGCGCCGACATGCGCGCCGACAGTAACATTCTGGCCAATAGACGGGGAAGCGCCATTGGGACAGGTTGGTTGCTGATTTAGCACAGCATCGGGAATAATCACCCAGAAACGCTTATCAGTTGTATCCGAAGATTGAATATTATTTCCACTCATTTTAAAACTATTAGTGATAATAACTAGATCACTATGGAGAGTGAGAGGAATTCCTCGTAAATCAGTTTCGCTTCCACACACCCTTGTATCCACAATCATTGGATTTGTTGAGGCTTGAGCGGTATTTAATGCAGAAGTTAGATTAGCGGCACTACACGAGGTCATTGTTAATACGGTAAAGGGAGCTCCTGTCGAAGATTTCCAATCACCGGAGTTATATGCGAAGTCAATCCAAGGCGGGGCGGCTGGAATAACAGGTGTAACAATCCCCCCTTTATTTGTTGTGGTAGTTCCTTTGATAGCCCCTGCGGGAGCGGTAACACTTCCTGAAGTTACAACCGAGCCGCCAACAGAGGATTTATTACCGAAATTGGATGAGAGCGCATCCGGTCCGGCAACAATATTTCCTCCAATTTTGCCCTTTATATCCACGCCTCCGGATGAAAAGAGACTTCCGTCAATTATCGAAGAAGTTGCCAGGGTAACCGCGTACTGACCAACTCCGGAATAGGTGGCGTCGGAAATCACATTCCCTGTTACCTCACCAGATGAAATGCTGATCGCACCTGATGCCCAGAGATCACCATTGATGATGCACCCACTCGTTATCGCGAGAGCGCCGGCACCAAGAATTACATCTCCTTGAATCACGGTCCCGGAGGTACACGTCGCGCTCCCCGTGTAATACTGCAAACTAGGGCGAGTGGTGGAGGCTTGGGTGATAGTCAAATTATTGATTGTTGGATCGACTTGGGCATATGCATAGAGTGATGCCCCCGATGGGGTAATTACATACGATGGTGGTGTAGGTGTGTATGGATATATCGCCTCAACTTTGCGGAAGTCATTTGAAGAATTCCCTGCAACCCCATATTGGCTAGCCCAGCCAGTGGAGACCAGTTTGAGACGGGCGGCGCTTGTCGAAGTGGGGCACCCACTTACCCAGGAGGTATCTACCTCACCAGGAGAAGCCTGGAGCGTTGAATACGAGATTGCCACCGAGAAAACTGGGGCGGCCGTGCTGGAGTATTGCGCTTGGCAGATATCTGTTGCCAATTTTGCTGCGGCAAAATCAACACCCGCTTCCGCTGCTGCCTCTGCTTGAACTCCGGCGCGAGTCGATGTCGTATACCCAACTGCGTTTATCGACATCGTGACAGTGGTAACGCCTATAACGCTAGCCACGCCCATCACACCTAGCACGCCGATCAGTGCGCTCCCACGGTCGCGATTCTTGGTATAAATAATTCTAGGAACGAGTAGTTTGGCTAAGAACTCTAGAAACATGGCGTGCTCACCGTCGAGGATTGCGAGGTATAGGTCATCGTATTGATGAGTACATAAGGTTGAGTGCCCGCCTTAACATCAAACTTCAATTCTACTCGCCCGCCACTTGGTGCATTAAATACCTTGCCTGTAACAGGGTCCGCTGGCGTAATCCCTGTACCTAATACCGTCCACACACCTGATGGGCCTCCGGCCGGAAGAGTAATTAATGAAGCCGGGGTGGTTTTACGGGTATATACCGCTCCCCCGTTGGATGGAGTGTAGTACCAGGCCTGGCACGAAGCAGCAGTCGAGGTTGGATCTAATCCAATAGTTCGCGCCAGCAATAATTGTGTGCCTGTTACGGCGTCGCTCACCACTGTAATCGCCGAGGCATTCTTGACCCCTGCTTGCACAGAACGGACAACTTGTTGCGCAGTAGTTGATGCATCAGTAACAGTGTGCGTCATTTCCTGAGTTCTCAGACCATTGATCAGGATTCCGCCCGCGATCATTACGACAATGATTGAAAGTGTGCTTGTGATGAGCAATTCAAGAAGTGTGAACCCACTCTCGCGAGTGCGATGATTATCGTATTTAGTATCGGTCATGATTCTTATGCCGTTGCGACGTAAATAAGTGTGACCGCTGAAGCAATGGGGGTCGTGCTACCAACACGAGATACCTGAACACTTGCTCGGACAACACCTGGGTATGTTGTAGGGCACGTAGTGGAATTCCATTTTGGTTGAAGTGTCACACCACGCGGGTCAATCACTGGAGGAAGGGTCACTTGCAAGAAGGCGATAACATCCTGGCAACTTGGAGTGGTGGAGGAAGCGGAGCGGACGGCGCGTGCCCCCTCAATCTGTTCATTAACAATCTGTGTGGCGGTAGCAATAGTTGTATTGGCACCGGTGTCTTTCCATGAATTGAGCAGCAATGGAACGAAAGAGACCGACATTAGGCCGAGCAGGAACATTGAAACGACGACTTCGATTACTCCGAATCCGCCTTCTTCCTTGCGGGTTCCTCTGTCGATTCTTTGGAATACGGAATCCCGGGCCTTCATTTCATCACCTGCCTTAAATTTTTACTGCTATCGGGGAAGATCGTTATGGGGTGCCGTCTCGTGCGACACCCCCTAACGTGTCAACAGTGGTGTTGGATTTAAGGCGTCGCTGGACAATTAGCGGCGGTGAACGCCGCGGTTGCCTCAGCAGTCGCGTCCTTCTTCGACACACCAGTTGTATCTGTCACAAAGAAAATAGTTCCAGTTACGCTCTTGGCTGCGATACAGAAGGAAGATGTACCAGTCGCCGTATACAAGATGTTGCCGGGAACGTTGGCACTCTTTGTGTAACCATTAGATGCGATAGTCGCGATAGTTGAGACATCAATTCCCGTACCAGCCGGAAGGGTTCCATTGGTTGTCTGGACAGCAATGACCGCGGTCTTCGCGTTGGTCAGGTCAGACTGCACCGCGCTGTCTTTGGCATTATTTTGAACGTTCATATACACCGGAATCGCAATAGCTGCGAGAATGCCGATGATCACGATGACGACGAGG
>JACPZY010000226.1 GCA_016195215.1 Actinomycetota bacterium
AATTGCGCAAGAGCTCAATGCACGCCCTCGACAAACACTCAATTGGATGACACCATCGGAGAAGTTTCTCGAAGTTGTTGCAATGACCGGCTGAAACCAAGCTGGAGACATCCGTCCTCGATGTCTGGAGACACCACACGGAGTTGAAGACGGGATTTGAACCCGCACCTTCTGATTGGCGAAAACAGATATGCTGCCGTTACACCACTTCAACAACGCAAGGGAATTTTGATAGAAGTGGTAGGTAAACATTTTGTTGAAGCTGATAGGTGTGGACCTTGCGCACTTGTGTAAAAATAAAGAAAAATGACCCGAAATATTTCGGGTCATTTTCTCGCCAATCAGAAGTTGGCAGAAGTATGGCACACATTCCCGTTGCTCAGAGTAACTTAAGCCTCGAATGTGAAAGGATGTATTGACGATTAGTGGGGTTGTCTAAGATGCTACATGCAGCGCAGTACGCACCTGCCAGATTTTGCGAATGGGAGTGGTGGCGAAAATCATTAGCTATTCCATGGCGTTATAAGTGAACTCTAAAGAATCTCCGTTCATTCCTGACATGGCTCTCCCTTAGAAAAGAATGTTTGCCTGCAAGACGCCACTCAGTGTCGCTCGAGAATGGCTGCCAGATCGGTCCCAACGGGCAGCACGCCGTAGAGGTGTCCACGCCCCTCGCCGAGTCGCGCTCCGAGGAACGCATCGGAGACGGCGTTCGGCGCGGTGCGGAGAAGGAGCGAAGCCTGCAGAGCCAGAGCCAGCATCTCAATCAGACGACGGAGGTGTGTGGCGGCAACAGCGGCATCTGCTCTTCTCACTTCGTCCAGCAATCTTCGCATCAATTTAAGGTGTCCATCGAGTAAAGGATTCTCTCCAGCCGCCAACGAGACCTCTGCATCAAAAGCGGCAGCGCTCTCCGGTTCGCGTAGCATCGCCCGGAGCACATCGAGCGCAATCACATTACCGGATCCTTCCCAGATAGCCATCACGGGTTGTTCGCGATAGCGGCGAGCGAGTGGGGACTCCTCGACATAACCGTTGCCACCGAGGCATTCCAATGATTCGTAGGCATGTTCGGGCCCGCGTTTGCAGATCCAGTACTTCGAAACGGCGGTCGCCAACCGGCGGAAGGCACGCTCCTGCTCAGAAGCATCATCATCGTATGCCCGGGCCAGACGGATCGCTGTCGCTGTCGCCGCCTCTGACTCGAGTGCAAGATCTGCAACAACGGCTCTCATCACTGGCTGGTTAACGAGCAACGCGCCGAAAGCGGCGCGGTGGCGCACGTGCCAGAGTGCCTCGGCCACCGACTGTCGCATGCCGGCGGCACTTCCGTAGACATTATCAAGTCGGGTGAGCGAGACCATCTCCATGATGGTGCTGACCCCCCGACCTTCCTCGCCGATAAGGAACCCGACCGTCTTTTCGAATTCCACCTCGCTCGAGGCATTCGCGCGGTTGTCGAGCTTCTCTTTGAGTCGCTGGATCATGAAGATGTTCCGCATTCCATCGTCGAGTAGACGTGGCACGAAGAAACAACTGAGACCTGCTGGCGCCTGGGCCAATACAAAGAAAGCATCCGACATCGGGGCGCTGACAAACCATTTGTGTCCCGTCAGTTGCCAGGTCCCATCGCCTAAATCCACGGCAGTCGTCGTATTAGCGCGAACGTCCGACCCACCCTGTTTCTCGGTCATCGCCATTCCGACCAGTGCCGATCTCTTGTCCGTCTTAAGTTCGCCATCGTAGGAGCGGCTGAGTAGGCGTGGCATCCACTGCTCCGCCAGCCCCGGCGAAGAGGCAAATAGCGGAACTGCTGAATGCGTCATCGAGACCGGGCAGGCGTGACCAGGTTCCACCTGGGCGAAAAGCATAAAGGTCGCAGCCCGTGCTGCATTCACACCTGGTTTGGATTGCGCCCATGCCGAAGTGTGGGCACCGTACCCGATGGCCGCCTTCAGGATCCGGTGATAAGCGGGGTGGTACTCCACCTCGTCAATGCGATTGCCGTAGCGATCGAAGGCGTGCAGCACCGGCTCTACCATATTGGCCAGCTCCGCGTCATGTTGGAACTCTGCCGTACCGACGTGCTGACCGACCCGGTGCAACTCGGCTACTGCCCAGCCTCCTTCGTAGCGATTGACTGCCTCAACCAGCGGCACATTTGTGGCGAACTCGTCAATATCGACCCGAGGTGGAGCTTGGTTGGTAACAGCGTGTGTGCTCATCATCCATCTCCGATTTCGAAATGCAAGTTTCGAAAATCAATTCTCTGAAGATCCCCAACATGGCCTCCTCCTGAGATGGTATGCCCTCAAGAAGTAAACCATGATTCGATTATTTAGATAGTACACCCGAGCAATCTAGTCATGAAAGCTTGCGCATTGACTCATCCCAAATATACGACTAGCAACAAATGGCGAATCATTTTGAAGTCAACCTAACCATCAAGATCCCAGAGAAGCCGATAAAAACGGATCCTTCTCATATCGGGATCAATTCCATATGAGTCAAAGAAAAGGCTCTCCCAACCGGGCCCGTAATTCCACTGTGTGCTCCACGCTCCAACCGCCAAATCAGCCCATCGATCAGCAATTCCAAGCCGTTCCATATCAACGTGACCCACCCAATGTCCGCTGACATCGATAAGCGTGTTTGGCGCACAGGCATCGCCATGGCAAACGACTAACTGATCGGGTGATGGAGGTGAGGCCAACTCCTCTATGACCTCCTCAATGGTGAAGTGTCGAAACTCTTCGTGCCATTGTGAGGGATGAGTCTCACCTCGAACAATTCTTTCTATTGCTTTAACGATTCGATCCTCAGATGACCATGAGAACGGAGAGTCGGCAACTGGAAGGGAATCATGCATTGCACGAAGACCCTGTCCGATCGCTACGATTGCTATTGAGGGATTTTCTTTCCATCGCTCGCTCACTGCGTTCAATGCATCAATCCCCTCAGTCACTAGCCAGGAACCTTCTTCATCTTCCCCAGATTCAAGTACTTTCGGGACTGGAGTATAGGCAATGGCCCATTCCAGCTTGGTCCGCTCACTCTTGAGATCGAGTCCACTGTCTAATGGTGCCCATTTGATGAAGGTATCTTTGACGTCACCTTTTATGCGGAATGTAAGGCCACCGAGTTCATTAAGCCAAACAACTTCAATTGATCTCTTTCCGGCAAAGTGCACCACCGAATCAGGAATGCCTATGTCGTTTTCGGGAGAACCAGATAGCACGTAGTTATCTTCGCACATGACTACAGATGGAACGTACCTCCAATTCGTTCCAGGATTTCCAGTACCACAACTTCCATTGGCCCTTTCTCTCCACTGGTAATCACAGCCTCGATAGCTTTGAAAAGTTGAATGGATAGTTCTGGGTCGCTCTCCGCAAGATATCGCGGCAACCATTTTCCACTCGCCAACCATTGCGATTTAGAAAGGAGGGCGAGTTCGCTAGTCTCAACTACTAGTTGCTGACCTATATAGAGCAATTCAATTGGATCGGTCGCTCCAATGAAATCATCGAGTTGATCCGTGAGCGCGTAACGCTTTCTTCTCAATTCCTCGGCCGAAATAGCAAGAGGTCCCGTTTTGAGGCGTTCGATAGCCTCTAATTGCAGGCGCTCAGCCTCTCCCTCGACGGAGACCAGAATGTGTCCAGCTTCGATCATCTTCAGCGTTGTGGCGTGATGGTCTGCAATCTCCATATCAGAAAAGTATTTGATGGAGTGCTTACGACACTTTGAGCGGCTTCAAGGGCGTCAAGGCGTTCCATACCTCCGAACTGTATGCCAC
>JACPZY010000227.1 GCA_016195215.1 Actinomycetota bacterium
CTCAGCAGTCAGAACCAATTCTGCTTTGGGTCGTCCCAAGGCCATAGGCACCTCCATTGTGCAACAGAGCTGCCTATTTCCGGTGCAATACTAATGCCACTTATTAATGGGACATAACACTAGGGAGACATAGAACAAGTCAGCCTTCCATTCAAGCATATTTCCAGTCGAGCCGACTTCTTCGAGAGCATTCCAGTCGAGAGCATTCCCGGATCGTATCGAAGGTATGGCTTCATCTAGCCTCGCCCTGACCTCGGCAAGCCGGTCAGCATTAAGAGCAGTGTTCGCGAGACCACGAGCAAATATCCGTGGTCGCACGTGTTGAAGGTGGATGAGCGCACGTTGCGTCTCAGTCAGCATGGAGCTGAGGAGGAGTTGAGCCCTGCTCCGTGTTCTGTCATCGAGCATTTTTCACTCGTCGCCGCCCTGAAGTCTCTCGAACTTGTTCATGGGCATCGCGAATTCTGGTCAAGAGAGTGGAAGCTGGAAATAGTAACCTCCGACAGCGCGAGAGGCTTGTGGGACAGTACCGATAAGGATGTCGAGATGCTTCTTTCATTGGTGTCTAACTCATACGAGCTTCTTTTCTAGATCGTTAAGAAAACGAGCGAACTTCCGCAGAGTGGTAAGGTCTTCGGGGCTAGGCCCATCGGGATCGAAATGCATGACATCGTTTCGGATACGACCGATTCGCTTCAACTCCTCCACAAACATCTTGCGGTCAATCTTGATGACGAGCTTGTCCCAGCGCTTCGGATTCTCAAGAAGTCGAATGTATTCTCCGAGTGTGAGATCGGATACATCTTCGATGTCTCGGTCGGCGTCCGCGGGATCACGGACAGTAGCCAATTCCGTGGCCGTATATTTGTCAGCGATGAGAGTTCGGACGTGATTCTCGATCTGACCGAGCAAAAGAAACGGTTCGCCCAACTGAGCAAATTGAAGGCTCAAGTCTGCGGTTGTGACGATCCCCGTCAACTTGCGGCTACCGTCTCGGACCAGGACACATTCGTATTCAACGATTTGCTGGATCGCCTCGAAGAGTGAAGCGTCGAGGCGTATTTCGTTGGCCGCTTCCATACATTCAGATACCTTTTCGCATTGCTTCCCCAATGCAAGACGGGAACCTAGCGATTTCCAACTGAAGATGCCTTTTACGTCCCTCACAGTTGTAGTGACGGGCAACTGCGAATAGTCATGCTGAAGCATCAGAGTGATGGCTTCCGAAACTGTAGTGTCTGGGGAAACACAGAGTGGTGGACGATTGGCCGCTGCAAGCATGCCAATCTTGATTCGACTTGTTGCGTCATCCGCGAATTTCTTCGATACGGGCGTTAGGTCGGAGGTCTCTTGACCTTTCCCAGAATCAGGTTCGGACTTCGAAGAGGATTCCTCTGAAGACGGTGTTTTCCCTGTTTTTGGTTTGAGTACGAAGGCGATGGGAGCGTCGATCCACGCCTCTTCAAAATCGGGTTCCGTCTTGAGCTTAGCTTTGTTCAGCGCTTTTCGGATTTCCCGAACCCGCCAGTAACCGCGACGCTCCGCGCCAAACCAGGAGAGGAGTGTGCGGACCGTTTCCTTCCGTTCGTTCCCTTGGGTCACTTGGTCGGCGATTTCTTTTAGCTGAGCCGGGACCTTTGTAGTCATAACATCACTCTCTCTGGACAAGCTAATTTCCCAATGGCGTGAAGGCAGCGGGCCAGCCTCCGTGTGCGTCTATGACGTTGTCAATTTCGCCCATCACGCGGATGGTTTCGTTCAGAGCGACAACAATGCGATGGTAGTGCTCGATTTCGTCTTGCGATAGCGTGCGGCCCTTGCGGTCTTTGAGCCATTTCTCGCAGACCGGATACCCGCCCATGTAGAAGTTCCACACGGCTTCCGGGACACCACGAAAGCCACATGTCTGCCCCTTGTTGAGCCACACATTACCGCCCGTATGGAAGATTTTCTCAACCTCAGGACTCTTCGGGCCGATGTAAGTAGTAAGGCGTTGATCGAGGCGGGATGACTCCAATAGATGAAAGCTCACGAGCTCGCGACCGAGTTGACACACTTGCCGTAGTAATTGCTTGTTCGAACTGAACAAGATGATGGGAAATCTCTGTGCCAGCGCCGCTCGGTAACGACGACGATACTCGGGCGAGTGAAATAGCCCATAGAGCCAGAAGAGCACGTCCTCTGGCCCGCTAGTGGATTCAAGATCGCCATGCCCTACTGAAACAAAGCGGGTCTGTGTGATCGCACTCCAATTATTGATGAACTCCTGTGTAAGATTGTGCACGCGCACAGGCTCTGCGCCCAGAAGGCCCTCGTAGCGGTAGAGAGGAAAGAAAGTGGTACCACGGTCGTGCGTACCTGTCTTCATTTCGACCATTAATCGTGAAACATTCACGCTGAACCGTTCTGGAGTAGTCCAAGTGCTTGATCCAACGAGTCCAATGTTTGGGCCAGCGACAACATGCCTCATCGTCGGTAGCGAGCGACTGGCGACCACATCTGAGTGATAGAAAATCCGACGGAGGTCGAACGGACGATACAGCAATGAATGAATGTGTTTTCGATAGTTTCTATCGGCGACTAGCCGCGAATCAAATTCGCGGATCGCCTCAAGAAGAGAGACATCATCGAATCCGATAACAACGGCATCCCGATTGGTCTTTATCCCTGCACCAAATTGCACGAAGATCGAATCTAAGCGGAGCAGAGTCCCTCGTTCTGCTTCATCTTGTGGAACAAAGCTGCAGTTCTCGGAATCTGGCTGAATTTGACGCCATTTTGTGGTTGCGACTGATTGCGACGACAAAGCAGCATATTTGACGACGCGCTGCCCTAACAGGTCGGCGTAGCTAACGGTCGGATTACGTCCGCCCGTTCCACGAACGCAGACATGTATGGCAACCGATTGTGCGATGTCGAATACGTTCTCATCATTCTCCGCGCCAACGATGATTTCGTTGACCCCGCCGTGAAGATTTAGCTCAAAAAGCCTCCCGAATTCTTGAATTAGATGTTCCCTCATGCCACGCAAAGAGGTGGAGGCATGCATCGTCGCATTCGTGATGTAACTCAACACACCTACATGGCTGGCCAGAATGTAGTCTTCGCCTATGGAGATAAACTTCACAAAGTCGTCCTGGAGGTTTCGCTCAAATTGGAGCTGGTTTCTTTCGCGAATTGGAGCTCCCCTGAAGTTTCGATACTTATCCACTATTCGGCGGGCCGATGGCGACAAGTTCGCGGAATAGTTAGCATAAGGCGGATTGCCAATCACGACGGTGAAACGTTGGTGGCGTTTCGTGGCATTAACAGCCTGAGCCTCATGGGCTAGTGCGGGGGCGTCAAAGGCGAGCCTGTCGCTGAAGTCATGCGGCGGCTCAAGCGAGTTAGTGAGATACACGCGAGCCCGTTCGATACTGGCAAAACGATAACCGGTCTCGTGAAGCTTTAATCCAATTTTCATGTGGGCAATGGCGTAAGGAGCCATCATTAACTCAAAGCCGTGAAGCCGAGGCAATAAATGCTTTGGAACATATTCGTTCCAAAGGTTCTGAAATTCCAAAGGCATGTGTCCGGCTTTGCGCCACTTGTCTTGCATAGTCCTGTGAATTGTATTTAGCTGGAGATGAGCGGACACCGGGGAGTCCGGTGGCGCGGATTGTAAACTAAGCTGCCTCCGGTTTCACCTCCTCTCGGCGCATTTGTTCAACCCCTTCTGACAAGGTCTGAAACGGCGTGCGGCCTTGGGTTC
>JACPZY010000225.1 GCA_016195215.1 Actinomycetota bacterium
CCAAGCGCCTCCGTCCACTGGCTGAAAAATTGATCACTTTCGCAAAGAAGGGCGATCTTGCAGCGCGTCGCCAAGTGATGGCCACGATTTCAAATAAGAGCGTTGTCCATACTCTCTTCACCGATATCGGACCACGTTTCATTGAGCGCAATGGTGGCTACACCCGCATTACAAAGATCAACCCTCGTAAGGGCGATAACGCACCGATGGCGGTTATTGAAGTTCTGACGGAAGGCACATCGGCTAAGAAAGCGACAGTGACCGAAGCTGAGAAGGCAACGAAAAAGGCCGCGCCAGCCAAAAAAGCCGCAGCAAAGAAAGCTCCCGTCAAAAAAGCCGCTGAGTAACAACTCACCGAAATTCTCATGACGGAACCCACTCTCTTTGCGGAGAGTGGGTTTCTTCGTTTACGCCTCGATCTTGCATATGACGGCACCAACTTCTCCGGGTGGAGTAAGCAACCAGAGCGTCGGACCATCCAGGGCGAGGTAGAGAGTGCGTTGCAGAAACTCACGCGCGTCCCAGTAGAAACGATCGTGGCTGGCCGTACCGATGCGGGAGTGCATGCGGCGGGCCAAGTTCTCCATGTTGATATCCCAGATCTAGAAATTGGACCGTACTCGAAAAAGGATCATTGGAACATTGATGAACTTCCTTACCGCTTAAACAGAATTCTTGATGAAGATGTCCGTGTACTCTCGGCGACGATTGCACCAGTGGGGTTTCATGCCCGATTCTCGGCGCTTCGTCGCCACTATCAATATAAAATTGTAGATAGCAACCGCGCGATTCTTCCTATGCGTCGCTTCGACGTAGCGCCTTGGTATCGCCCGCTCAATGTCGATCTCATGAACGAGTCAAGTGCCGTTCTTCTTGGTGAACATGACTTTGCCGCCTTCTGCAAGTTCCGCCAAGGCGGAACCACAATTCGAACATTAGAGAAATTTTCTTGGGTCAGGAATGCAGAAGGTTTAACCGCGACCATTGTTGCCGACGCATTCTGTTACTCGATGGTCCGGAATCTCGTGGGCGCGGTTGTCTGTGTTGCAGATGGAAGATTCCCTGTTGACTGGATAAGAGAGATACTCGGCAACCGGAAGAGGATCTCTGATAGTTTGGTTTTTCCATCGCGCGGATTAACGCTTGTTCAAGTTGACTATCCTCCCGAAGAGCAGCTGCTCGCGCGTATCGAAGCAACACTTAGACGGAGAGATGAAGAAGAGTAATGGGCCATATCGACGTAAACGGCGTAGAGTTTTCTCTCTCCGACGGGCGAATGCTCCTGAACGACGTCAATTTTCGGGTTGGAGAGGGCGCAAAGGTGGCGATTATTGGCGCCAATGGCTCTGGGAAAACCACTTTGATTCGCATGATCTCTGGGGATCTCCAGTCAGATTCCGGTGCCATTTCAATCTCGGGTGGCTTGGGTGTGATGCGCCAATTTATCGGTTCCGTTCGCGATGACACTAATGTTCGCGACCTTCTTATCTCAGTTGCACCTAAGGGAATCAGGGATGCTGCAGCCGCAGTAAAGGCGAGTGAAGAGTTGATGAAAACGAGGAACGAAGAGCGGGATCAGATGGCATACGCCCAGGCGCTCGTTAACTGGGGAGATGCCGGCGGATATGATTTTGAAGTAATTTGGGATGTTTGCTGCACAGAGTCACTAGGGAAATCTTTTGATGAGGTTGCCGAACGGAGTGTGAACACGCTCTCTGGTGGAGAGCAGAAGAAGTTGGTTCTGCGTGCGCTCCTTCAAGGACCTGAAGAGGTGCTCCTGTTGGATGAACCGGATAACTACCTCGACGTGCCATCGAAGCGATGGCTGGAAGAAGTGATTACTGAAACGAAGAAGACTGTTCTCTTTGTTAGCCATGATCGTGAGTTGCTCGATCGGACCGCCAACAAGATTGTCACTCTCGAACAGGGTGTCAACGGAAATACTGCGTGGGTTCATGGTGGGAAATTCTCAACGTGGCACGATGCGAGAAAAGCCCGCAATGCGCGGTTCGCTGAAATCTTGCTCCGTTGGGAGCAAGAACATGACCGCCTCAAAGAATTGGTACGCACACTTCAATGGCAGGCGGCAAGTAGCCCAGATATGGCATCCAAGTACCGCGCGATGCAGACTCGTCTCCGTAAGTTTGAGGAGGTCGGGCCGCCAGAAGCGCCGCCGATCGAACAAGATGTTCAGGTGGGATTGCGTGGGGGTCGCACAGGTGTACGTGCATTGACAATGGAGAACTTATCACTGACTGGGCTCACCGAACCTTTTGATTTTGAGATATTTTTTGGTGATCGCGTTGCAGTTCTGGGCAAGAACGGCACCGGCAAGTCCCACTTCCTGCGGATGATTTCTGGCGACAGGACGGTGAAATATACGGGTGAATTTAAGTTGGGTGCTCGCGTTAAGGCGGGATATTTCGCGCAGACGCATACCCATCCTGAATTTATGAGCAAGACTCTTTTGGAATTACTATGGGCGAATTACTCACTCCAATTGGGTCCGGCAAAGAGTGTGCTCCGCCGCTATGAAATTCATAATCATGCTGGGCAGAAATTCTCATCTCTCTCAGGCGGTCAACAAGCACGGTTCCAAGTTCTCCTTCTTGAACTCTCAGGCTCGACCCTCCTCTTGCTAGATGAGCCCACAGATAATTTGGATCTTGCCAGTGCAGAAAGCTTGGAGACAGCCTTAGAGCAGTACGTCGGTACCGTCGTTTCTGTAACGCATGATCGCTGGTTCACAAGGGGCTTCACGAGGTATCTGATATTCGGGGCAAATGGCCAGGTTTATGAATGTCCAGAACCAGTCTTTGAGCACTAAATCGCTCACATGCGGTTACTATTAGAGCGAGTTTGACCTTCGTTAAGGGGAGCCGCATTGTTAGCAATCTTCCGCTGGTCCCTGGGGTTGTTTAGGAAGGAACGCGAACTTTTTTCAAACTACAGTCGCGCCCATCCTCATTTTTTCTGGTACTTAGGAATTGATGCCCTCCTCTCGGTCGGTATTGTTCTTGGCGGCTTCGCACTTTATACCCAGAGAACTTCGGATACGCATGAACGTTCGCACCTTGGATCTGCAACGCTGACATCTGAGGCCCTGATAAAACATGTAATTGATGAAGACACAGATGCCTACTGGTTGGGATCTATCTCAACCGCCGAATACAGCATTAATAACCTGCAAACGGATATCGCGGATATCTTCTACCGGCCCAAAGGTTCCTTTGGAGATGGGGGTAAACAATTCTTGTACGAGGTAAAAACTTACAAGAATCAAAAAGCGTGGGACGGGCGTACTCACACCCTGTTGGCTACTGCGAATACCGAAACGATTGCCATCAGTAATGCCGTAACAATTAGGATTAATCGTGGATCAATGAAGGGGGTGATCGTGACTTTCACGGATCGTCCAGAAATAATCGGAATCGCCTACCCAACGCCTCAATCTCTGGAGGCCATGATCAAGAATGTTGAGAGCCTGGAGCCGATTCAATAAAAGAGGGTTAGGTTATTCAATGAAGCAACTTATCGTGTTCGATTTAGATGGAACTCTCGCTGAGAGTAAATCAACAGTGGACCCTGAGATGGTTTCGCTTCTTAACTCGTTACTTGCGATTACAAAAATTGCCGTGATTTCGGGAGGAGATTGGCCACAATTTCAGAGGCAGTTACTGGCGCAAGATTTCGCTAGAAGTGCTCTTTCAAATCTCTTCCTATTGCCCACCTGCGGAACAAAATTTTTTAGATATTCCTCGGATTGGGATGAGATCTATTCAGATGATTTAACGGATATGCAGAAAGAGCAGATCATTAAAGCGCTCAATACCGCTATGGCCTCGCTTGAACTTACACCTGCGAAGGTATGGGGTGAAATTATCGAAGATCGAGGTAGTCAGATTACCTTCTCCGCATTGGGCCAGGCCGCACCGATTGCGGAGAAGAAGGAATGGGATCCAGGGTTCGTGAAACGGAAGAAGATGCAAGAGTTACTGACTCAACTCATTCCCGATTTTTCGGTCCGACTTGGCGGAACAACCTCTATAGATGTCACGCGACCCGGTATCGACAAAGCATATGGGATTGCAAAACTTGAAGAGATTCTTCATATAGATAGAGCGGAAATGCTCTTCGTTGGAGATGCTCTTTTCCCAGGCGGCAATGATTATCCCGTCAAGGAGGCAGGCGTCTTCTCAATCCAGGTGAGAGATCAGAATGAAACAAAGCGGGTCATTGAGACAATTGTCGGATGGGTGTCGTAAAGAAAAACTCTACTCAGAGGCACGTGCGTACGGTGTTCATCAACTTCGGCAAGTCTACGAGCGCGAATCGAATCGCTTCGTCGCTGTAGCCATAAGGAAGAATAAGAGTCTGCTCATGGATCAATGCTCCGCAGGAGTAGACAATATTTGGCGTGTATCCATCACGTTCGTCCGCTGCAGCAGTAAGAAGTGGTTGGCTCAGTGTGGCAAGGACTATCGTTGGATTATCCAAATCAAGCAACACCGCGCCGATCCCGTATTCGCGCATGGGTCCTACCCCGTGTGTAATCACAAGCCAACCTTCGGGCGTTTCCATTGGCGGACCGCAATTACCCATCTGGATGAACTCCCACGGTTGTTCGGGAATGCAGATATCGACGGCATCGCCCCAGATCTTGGTATCTGGTGATGTCGCCACGCTGATGCTCTCGCGATCCCAACGTGAAAGCGCGAAGTACTTCCCCATGATTTTTCTGGGAAATATCGCCATTCCCTTGTTCTTGGCAGCTGGTCCAACGAGACGAGTAATCTCAAAAGTTTGGAAATCCGAGGTTTGAATCAAGTGAGGTTTTACCCGAGAACCATCGTAGGCAGTGTATGACGCGTAGTAAGTGCGATTCCCTTGTTCGTCAACAAATAGGGTGAAACGGGCATCTTCCATTCCTTGGGATTCATCGACGGCGGTAGGGAAGAGGATGCGCTCAGAAAGTGGGCGATCATGCGGAAAGTCCACTCGATAGCTGCAAGAAAAAATCCACTTTATATCTTTAATAATCTCTCGAGTACTTGCGTGAGTTAATTCATCTTTCTCAACGGTGGCAATCGCACTATCAAGAATGCGCGCATCGAATACCTCTGGAAGGAGATTAAATAGAGCTTTTGCCGGTGTTACATCCTTGAGTTCGGCCAGAGAAGTGCGAAGAAAATCACGGGTCATCGTTCTATGAAGAGCCTTGCCCGTGAGTAAGTGTTGACCCGGTTGGTCGATCTGAATCTCCTTGGACGTTAAGACACCCGTTCGGAACTCGATTGAAGAAATATGCCCCTCACCGACGGCTCGAGCGCTCATGATAAATCGCAACTCTCCTGGTTTTAGTCCAGTCTGATCGGGGTGCGCGCATATTGATGGATTAAAGAGTGCCGCACCTTCAATTGCATACTCTTTGGTGAAATACGAACCAATGAGTTCGCGCCGCTCCACGGAGACATCCACTGCTCTCGGAAGTCTGTGTTCAACATGCCCATAATTCTCTAGCCAGGTTGCGCGGATGTTATGATGCCGATTCTCATAGCTTCCTACGGTTTCCTCGAGAGTGACAAAAACTTCCTCCTCGGTCATCCCCATAATTCGTTCGATGACCGCATCAGCTCTGGAGATTTCATCATCTTTAATTTCTTGTCCTGGCAGGTATAATCGCGTAATAACTCGCTTAGAATCTTGACGAAGTTCTGGCGGAACTCGTCGAAGTAGCGCAGTTTCAAGAGTCATGGGTGTCTGCCTTTCGCCATGTCAACCTTACCTCGACTCCAGGTTGAGGGCTTCACGGTCTGCTGTGAAAACGAGCACTCCACGCTCTGGATTCTGAGTAGCCCCTGCGAGTTCTCCTTGAATCCTCAATCTGGCTTGGTAGAACGGAGATAGCAGGTCTAGTATCAAAAAGTAATGAAATGCCGGGGATATCCGGAGCCGCGAAGTCCTGAAAGGTGACCTTATCCCCTGAAAGGTGACCAACATGAGTATTCGATTTGGATTTGTGAGTACCTATCCACCAACGCACTGTGGAATTGCAACTTTTAGTTTTTCTCTTATGAACGCGATACGGGATCTAAAGCCACACACGGCTTCTGTCGTTCGGCTAGTGGACCCTGGTATTAATCAGGGTGATGAGTCGGTGGCCCCTGAAATTCTCACCACTCTAACTGCGGAAAATCCCGAATCGATGGCCAATGCAATTGCTGCGCTTAACAGAACCGACATTGCCGTGATTCAGCATGAATTCGGCATCTATGGTGGAGTAGACGGTGACGAGGTTCTTGAAATTATGAAAGGGCTGCGAATTCCATCAATTGTGGTGGTTCATACCGTCCTCACCACGCCTACGTGGTACCAGAGGATAGTTTTCACAGAGTTAACCCGATATGCCTCAGCGGTGGTGGCAATGAGCAAGACTGCGCGCGACCTATTGGTCTCCAAATATTCCGTCGAACCGTCCAAGATTTTTATCCTGCCCCATGGTGCGCCGGCTTTTCCTAAAGTCAATCCCAAGGAACTTGCGAGCCGACCCCTGATTCTCACCTGGGGTTTGATTGGACCCGGAAAAGGAATCGAATGGGGAATCGAAGCTATGGATAGACTTCGAAACCTCAATCCTGCTCCTCTCTATCTCGTGGCTGGTCGGACGCACCCTAAAGTTCTTGATCGAGAGGGTGAGGCGTACCGGGAGGAACTCCAACACCGTATCGATAATCTCAACCTTGGCGAACTCGTTGAACTCAACGGCGATTACTTGAGTAACGTCGAATTAGCAAAACTCGTAGCATCAGCCTCCGTGGTCTTACTGCCGTACGACTCAACCGAGCAAATGACTTCTGGTGTTCTTATTGAAGCGGTTACGGCTGGCCGTCCGGTTATCGCCACGAAATTTCCACATGCGGTTGAACTTCTTGCCGATGGCGTCGGTATAGTCGTCCCACACCACGATCCAGATGCAATGGCGCAGGCGCTGCGAAGCATTCTCCAAGACCCTGCTATGGCGGCCGCGTTCTCCACGCGAGCAAAAGAGATCGGCGCTGAACTTCTCTGGCCATCGGTTGCTAGTGGCTATGTGAAACTTGCACGGGCGTTGATTCGGTCGGAAGTTGCCGCATGATTGGTCAGGTCGCACGTCAACCCACTTTCGCGCACCTGAAGCGCCTTACGACGGAGATTGGATTGCAGGAGCATGCGCTCTTTGATGAGCCGCGTCCTGAACACGGTTATTGCGTTGATGATGTTGCACGGGGTTTGGTCTTGCTCTGTCGGGAATCAGATCTCGATCCGACAGAACTCGCGATGTTGGAACTATATTTAAATTTCACTCTGAGAGCTCTCTCTGAAGATGGAAGTTGCCACAACCGGATGGATAGTTCCGGCGAGTGGGTTGATCAACCTGGAAGGGGCGATTGGTGGGGACGGGCGATGTGGGGAGTTGGATTTGCCGCCGTGCACGCCCCGCTGGAGAGCCAGCGCACTAGGGCCGTCGAAGGATTTCGAATTCTTGCCAGGACAACTTCGCCGGATTTGAAGTCTCTTTCATTTGCGAGCCTAGGAGCGGGCGAATTACTACTTGCGCACCCGGAAGAATCTTCTGCCCGAAGGATTCTTGAGCACGCTCGAATCCGACTGACTCATTCGAGTTCTGACAGTTGGATCTGGCCCGAGAAGCGGCTCAGTTACAGCAATGGTTCTGTTGCCGAGGCCGTCATTCTTATTGGCTGGGCACTAGGTGATACGCCGACCTTGGAGCGGGGAATATCTCTGCTGGAGTTTCTTCTCAAGATTGAGACCAGATCAGGTCATTTCTCTGTGACGCCGACGGAGGGACGGGAGGATGACGAGGGGGCGATGGGCTTTGACCAGCAGCCTATTGAAATCGCGGCGATTGCCGATGCATGTGCTCGGGCTTTTCAAGTGACGGGAGATAGGCGCTGGGCCGAAGAGGTAGAACGAGCATGGAGTTGGTTCCTCGGAAATAACGACATCGGAGTTCCTATGTTTGATCCCGAAACCGGCGCTGGCTATGACGGGCTCCATGACCGCGGCCCTAACTTGAATCAGGGGGCGGAATCCACGATTTCCATGCTCTCTACGGCGCAGCAGGCTCTCCGTACTGATATTTCACGCCTATAAATCCCTGTTTTGACCCACCGATGCCCTCACGGGTACCCTTGCCCTCCTGCGCCAATAAGGCGCCGTAAGGTAAAAGTCATTAAGTAGAAGCGAGGGCAAGAGCGTGCGTACATATAGTCCAAAGCCTGGCGATGCCGTGCGTAAGTGGCACGTCATCGACGCTGAAGGCGTTGTATTGGGTCGCTTGGCTACCCACGCTGCCGCGTTGTTACGTGGCAAGCACAAGCCGACATTTGCTCCTCACATGGATATGGGTGACTTCGTAATTGTAATTAATGCAGAGAAGATTGCACTCTCTGGTTCAAAGAGAACTCAGAAGTTTGCCCACCAGCACTCTGGGTTTCCAGGTGGCTTAACCTCAACTGTCTACGGTGACCTTATGGTGAAGCACCCCACACGCGCAGTCGAGAAGGCAATTAAGGGAATGTTGCCAAAGAATACTCTTGGTCGTGCAGTTGGTAGCAAGCTCAAGGTTTATGCAGGCGCAGAACATCCACATGCAGCACAAGCACCAACTCCTTATGTTTTCGAGCAAGTTTCACAGATCATTAAGTAGAGGAAACGAATAAATGATGTCTGATAACAGCGTAATTGATGATCTAGACGAGACTGAAGTTCCGACTTCATATTCTTCTTCTACTCCTGCTGCTGCAACCAACCGCCCTGCAATCAAGTCACCGGGTGGCGGAACCGGTCGTCGTAAAGAGGCAGTTGCTCGCGTTCGCCTCATACCGGGTACTGGTCGCTGGGTCGTTAACGGCAAGGCACTTGATGTCTACTTCCCAAACAAGGTCCACCAGCAACTCATTTCCGAACCATTTCGCACAGTCGGTGCAGAGAATGGGTACGACGTATTTGCACGTATCGATGGTGGTGGGGTTTCTGGTCAAGCCGGTGCACTTCGTCTCGGCGTGGCACGCGCACTCAATGAGATTGATGCTGAAGCACACCGTCCAGCACTGAAGAAGGCCGGATTCCTTACTCGCGATGCGCGCGTTATTGAACGGAAGAAGTACGGTCTAAAGAAAGCCCGTAAGCGCTCGCAATACAGCAAGCGTTAATTCACATCCGCGATATTTAGCCCGCGAAGATGGCGCTCTTTGGCACCGATGGCATTCGTGGCTTGGCCAATCGCGATCTCACTGCTGAGTTAGCTCTTGACGTTTCTGTTGCCGCGGCACATATACTTGTTGAAAATTTCGGTTCAACAAAACACCGCCCATTTGCAATAGTTGGCCAAGACTCACGCGCATCAGGAGAATTTCTTGAGGCAGCGGTAGTCGCTGGATTAACAAGTGCCGGGGTTGATGTCTTCAGAGTTGGAGTGATTCCAACGCCCGCTATTGCTTATCTTGTTGCCGAGACCGGAGCAGATTTAGGAGTAGTGATTAGTGCTTCTCATAATCCAATGCCAGATAATGGAATCAAACTCTTCACCGGTGGTGGTGGAAAGTTAGATGATTCACTGGAAGCGTCAATTGAAGCGCGGCTTCACGAACCCTGGAACCGTCCCACTGGTCGCAACGTTGGCCGAGTACTTGAGGATCCAACTGCGATCGAGCGTTATTTAGACAATCTTCTTCAAACTGTCGATATCAAATTGGATGGTCTGAAGATCGTTGTTGATTGCGCTAACGGTGCATCTTCATTAACTGCACCGGAGGCGTACCGTCGTGCAGGCGCAGAGGTAATCGCGATTTCGAATCACCCAGACGGTTGGAATATCAATGAAAACTGCGGTTCCACACATATGGAGTCTCTTCGAGCAAAGGTCTTGGAAGAAAAGGCTGACATTGGGATAGCGCATGATGGAGATGCAGATCGCTGTTTGATGATTGATGCCAATGGTAACTATATCGATGGTGATCAGATTCTTGCGATTCTGGCAATTAGCATGAAATCTCGCGGTTTATTGAATAACAACTGCGTCGTAGGAACTGTGATGAGTAATTTAGGTTTCATTAAAGCGATGCAAGAGTCCGAGATCGTAGTAATCACAACCCCTGTCGGCGATCGATATATCCTTGAAAAACTTACCGAATCCGGCCTGTCTTTGGGCGGAGAACAATCCGGTCATGTAATTCTTAAGCAACTCGCAAATACCGGCGATGGAGTATTGACTGCTCTTCAAGTGTTACAGGAAGTGAAACGCGCAGGAAAGAGTTTGGGCGAGTTGGCTGGAGTTATGACTCGCTTTCCACAGGTTCTGATAAATGTTCGGAACATTTCTAAAGAGAATTTTTCGACTTCGCACGCCATCTGGGATGCTGTGCATTCGGCTGAAGTTCAATTGGGTGATACTGGTCGTGTTCTGCTTCGAACTTCAGGAACGGAGCCGTTGGTTCGCGTGATGGTGGAGGCCTCAAGTGATACCGTTGCCTCTGCTATTGCATCATCGCTTGCCGAGGTCGTACTTCAGGAATTGGGGTAAATCGTGTGTGGAATTGTGGGTTACACCGGACCGCAATCTGCCATAACACCACTTATTGAAGGACTCCGCCGACTGGAATATCGAGGATATGACTCTGCGGGAATCGCACTTGGAACAACTGAGAAGCTCTACGTTGAAAAGCGCGCGGGTAAACTATCGAATCTTGAATCTGCGCTGAGTAAGTCGCTTCCCGTTGTTCACAGCGGAATCGGCCACACTCGGTGGGCAACTCACGGTGGGCCAACTGATCGAAATGCGCATCCGCATTTAGATAATGAGGGTAAGTTAGCTGTCATTCATAACGGAATTATTGAAAATTACACCCAACTGCGGGCGGAACTCGAATTAAAAGGTCACACATTTGAATCAGAGACCGATACTGAGTCTGTAGCACATCTTCTAAGTGACCTCCGTAAATCTCATAAGGGGGATCTCTCGGCGGCGATGAGGCAAGCGGTTAAGTACCTGCGGGGTTCCTTCACACTTCTAGCGATGCATGCCGATACTCCGGACGTGATTGTGGGTGTTCGGCGAAATTCTCCCCTCGTCGTCGGGTTGGGAGACGGTGAGAATTTTCTTGCATCCGATGTTGCTGCATTTATTGATTACACAAAGCGCGCGGTCGAACTAGGCCAGGACGAAGTTGTGACCATTACTCCGGAAGGCATCGTCGTCACCACTCTCGAGGGAATAGTTCTGAGACCACGCGAGTACCAAATCACGTGGGATGCCAGCGCGGCGCAAAAGGGCGGGTTTAACCATTTCATGCTCAAGGAAATTTTCGAGCAGCCAAAAGCTGTTGCTGACACACTTCTTGGCCGTCTAAACGAGAAGAATGAAATTGTTCTGGACGAACTTCATCTCACCGATGAAGAGATCAGAGGATTGAAGAAAATAGTGGTGCTTGCCTGCGGCACCGCTTATCACGCTGGGATGCTCGCGAAGTATGCCATTGAAAAGTGGGCAAACATCATGGTTGAAGTGGAACTTGCGAGTGAGTTCCGCTACCGCGACCCTCTTATTGATTCGCAGACACTTGTTATTGCGATCTCCCAATCAGGGGAGACAATGGACACTTTGATGGCAGTGCGGCACGCCAAAGCAGGTGGAGCAAGAATTCTTGCGGTCTGCAATACAAATAGTTCCACCATTCCACGTGAATCGGACGCAGTGCTTTATACCCATGCCGGTCCCGAAATTGCAGTGGCCTCTACAAAAGCCTTCTTGACCCAAGTAATTGCCGTCTATTTGATTGGATTGCATGTAGCTCAAGTACGGGGAGAAATGACTGGCGCAGAGGTACTAGCGATTTTTGAAGAAATGACCGAACTTCCTGCCA
>JACPZY010000217.1 GCA_016195215.1 Actinomycetota bacterium
GAGAATTTTACCCTTGGATGATGCATTGCGAGTACTCCCAGGTCACGGACCTGAGACGACAATTGGATTTGAGAGACGGACCAATCCGTATCTCAAGAACTTGGGACGTCAAGGATGAAATATCAAGCCCCTAAGGGCGTTAGCGAATACTTTCCTCCACGGTCTCGTTCATTTGAATGGGTGAGGGAGACTCTTCTTACTCCGATTAAGCGGGCGGGTTATCAATTACTCGAGCTGCCCGTTTTTGAGGAAACCGAACTTTTTACCAGAGGAGTAGGTGCATCAACTGACGTCGTGAGCAAGGAGATGTATACCTTTGCCGATCGTGGCGGAAGGTCACTCACTTTGCGTCCAGAGGGAACTGTCGGAGCCTTGCGAGCCATCATTGAACATGGACTCGATCGCGGAGCCCTTCCGGCAAAAGTTTTCTACAGCGGACCATTCTTTCGAGCTGAGAGGCCACAGGCCGGCCGATACCGGCAATTTTATTCTGTTGGAATTGAAGCTGTGGGTTCAGAGGATCCGGCTCTCGATGCAGAAGTAATCGCTATTGCTCACGCAGGTTTCCGGGCTCTGGGTCTGAGAAGATTCCGACTTGAAATTACCTCACTGGGAGATAGTCAAACTCGGGCATTGCATCGAATTGATCTTCTCAATTTCATAGAAGGATTGAATCTAGATGAGGCGACACTGTCTCGCGCAGAGATCAACCCGCTCCGATTATTTGACGATAAGCGAGAAGAAATACGCGCAGGTATGTCCAAAGCCCCATTGCTTCTGGACTACTTATCTGAAGAATCCCGTGCGCAATTCGATGCCGTGCAAGGATACTTGCGCGATTTAGGAATTGAATTCACGATCAATCCGAGAATGGTTCGAGGCTTGGATTACTACACCGGGACGACTTTTGAGTTCGTCCACGAACTTTTAGGCGCTCAATCGGGAATTGGCGGCGGCGGTCGATATGACGGCCTAATGGAGCAGATTGGCGGGCAGTCAGTTTCCGGCATCGGTTTCGGGCTCGGAATAGATCGGGCGCTACTCGCAGCCGAAGCCGAAGGAGTCGTTGATAAAGAAGGTTTTGCAACTGACCTTTTCATCATTCCTTTGGGGGTCTCTGCAAAGTCAATGGCACTTTCTCTCGCTGTGGAATTGCGCACATTTGATCTCACGGTGGAAATCGCATTTGGCGATCGTTCTCTCAAATCTGCAATGAAGAATGCGGATAAAAGCGGCGCAGGATATGTCCTTGTTCTTGGCGATTCCGAACTTGCATCTGGCACCGTTGAACTAAAAGAGATGCGCACCGGGGCCACTACCTCCGTTACTCTCTCCTCTTTAGTATCAACTCTCACGACGGAGTTGTTGACTTGGTAAGGCAAATCGGAATTTGCCGGGATATGTGGAGCAGAGAATGATCAGAACTCATGGTGCCGGGACTCTGCGAAAAACGGACGCAGGTAAGACTGTCGAGTTAGCGGGATGGGTTGCCCGTCGTCGCGACCATGGCGGAGTTGCCTTTATTGACCTGCGAGATGCATCTGGGACGGTGCAGGTTGTCATCCGAGATGAGGCTATTGCCGGCGCACTTCGAGCGGAATGGTGTTTGAGGATCGTTGGCGAGGTTCTCGAACGTCCTTCCGGAAATGAGAACACTTCTATCGCAACGGGCGAAATCGAAGTAATGGGGGAGAGCGTCACAGTGCTGAGTGAATCGGCGCCACTTCCTTTTCCGATTGACAGTGGGGATGAATCTGAAATAAATGAAGAAATTCGACTCCGCTACCGCTATTTGGATTTGAGACGCGAGACTCCAGCGCACAATCTTCGACTGCGATCAAAAGTGACTTCCTCAATCCGAAGAGTGATGGATGATGAAGAGTTCCTCGATATCGAGACGCCGTATTTAACTCGCTCCACTCCCGAAGGGGCCCGCGACTTCTTAGTGCCAGTGCGGCTCCAACCGGGTAACTGGTATGCATTGCCACAGTCACCTCAGCTTTTCAAGCAGTTGCTGATGGTGGCTGGGATGGAAAAGTACTACCAAATCGCTCGCTGTTTCCGCGATGAGGACTTCCGCGCAGATCGACAACCAGAATTTACCCAATTGGATATTGAGATGTCCTTCATCGACCAAGAAGATATTCTTGGGATTGCCGAGAAAGTACTGGTGAAAGTATGGAAAGAAGTAATTGATTTTGATATTCCACTCCCAATTCGCCGTATGACTTATGCGGATGCAATGCGGGATTATGGTTCAGACAAACCCGATCTCCGTTTCGGGGTGCAAATTCGAGAATTGACCTCCTTTTTTTCTTCGACGCAGTTCCGCGTATTCCAAGCGCCATATGTTGGAGCGGTAGCAATGCCTGGAGGAGCGAGCTCCCCGCGCCGCGAGTTAGATGATTGGCAAGAGTGGGCGAAGACTCGTGGAGCAAAGGGACTGGCTTATATCTTGGTCAATGCCGACGGTTCTCTCGGTGGTCCTGTTGCAAAGAACTTGTCAGAGATTGAGCTCTCTGGGGTCGCAGAATCAGCAGGGGCAAATCCAGGAGATGCAATTTTCTTTGCGGCTGGCGAACGCGTTTCTTCTCAGAATCTTCTGGGTGCTGTCCGCTTAGAAATCGGAAAACGTTGCAATCTAATTCCTGAGGGGAAATGGGAGTTCCTCTGGGTACTTGATGCACCAATGTTTGAGCCAACCGAGAATGGCGGCTGGACTGCAGTGCATCATCCCTTCACTGGACCAAAGCCGGAATTTGCCGAAACATTTCTGGATAACCCTGCCGGTGCTCTGGCCTATGCCTATGACATTGTTCTCAATGGGACAGAATTGGGTGGAGGGTCGATTCGTATCCACGATCGAGAGATGCAGAAGAAAGTCTTCAAGGTCATTGGCCTGAGCGATGAAGAGGCACATAGTAAATTCGGATTTCTTCTCGAAGCATTCAATTTCGGCCCGCCACCGCATGGTGGAATTGCTCTTGGATTGGATCGAGTGTGCGCCCTTCTCACCAATTCGGATTCCATTCGTGAAGTCATTGCCTTCCCTAAAACGGCGAGTGGGGGAGACCCGCTCACTGGTGCACCCACGCCAATTACTCCAGCGCAGAGAAAAGAGAGCGGAATTGATGCCTCTTCTGTGAAAAGAGTTAATTAATCACCGAAATAGCCGATTAGGGTCATTATTGACTTGAGAAGATTGACTTCTCTCCGCGGTTGGTCTTCACTGGATGAGATACCTGGAGGTAGAAAATGATCGTCACAATTGGCTTAATTATTCTGGCAGGATCGGTGCTTCTTGCTACAGTCGGGTTTGTCGTTAATAGCAACCGTCCACTTGATGGGGATTTCGCAATTTTTGGTCAACATATCACCGGATCAACAACTGGTCGTCTCTTCCTATTTGGTGTCATCGTTGGGCTGGTCATAGCCCTAGGTTTGAGCATCCTTAGAGGAGTCTTCTCCCGCGGAATCGCCTCCCGTGAACTACAACGGGATTTAAAGAAATCTCTTGCCGAAACAGCCTCGGTACGGGCTGATTACGAGCGAATCAGCGGAGAACTTGCTAGCGAACAGGCAAAGAATCAACAAGTTCACGGAATGCAATCTCCAGAGCCACTTACCGCTCCATCAACCAGCGAATTAAATAATCTCATCTGAGATCAAAGGAGTTCTGATGATTACCCTTGGAATAATACTGATTGTCCTTAGTCTTTTCGCCAATATTGGCACTCTCCAAAGCCTTGGAATCCTGCTTATTGTGGTCGGCATTATTCTTGCCCTGCTTGGATCCGCAGGGAAATCTGTTGGCGGGCGACGTCACTACTGGTAACCCGTAATCCCATCGAACGAGGGCATCCAATTCGGGTAGAGTTTACTATGCACGGTATTGAGTCAACGATTGGGAGGTCTTAAAGATGGGTCCTGGAGGTATAGCCACAATCATTGCCGCTAGCTCGCTCTTGATCATTGCAGTGGCGATTAGTTACGCCGTTGTACGGATTGGTCGCCTCATTGATGAGGCGAAGGTTTCCTTAAAGACCGTGACCGACGAGACCAAACCATTGATTGAAGAGGTGACAACGACCGTTCAGCTGGTAAATGGCCCACTCGAGAGCGTTAACCGAATCACCAAGAACGCCGAGGAATTAAGTGGCAAGATTACTGATGTTGCCTCAAGTTTCTTGGTTAAGGGTGGTCCCGCTGTAAAGGCTCTCGGTCTCCTGGTAAGTGCTGCTCAGATGAAGAAGTCGCGAAGTTATAAGAAAAAGGCTGAGTGATCTCGGACCGTGGAATCTGCGGAGATACGTTAACGTTGGTTGCGTTTTTTTGAGTCAGGCAACAGCCAAGGCTTGACCCATACTGTTGTGCCGTCGGCTTCACTAATAGCCGATGATCCAAATTTACTCCTTGTAAACGCCGGTATGGTTCCTTTCAAGCCGTACTTTCTCGGAGAAGTCGCGGCGCCTTACAAACGAGCGACCTCAGTTCAAAAGTGTGTTCGCACTTTAGATATTGATGAAGTCGGCAAAACCACTCGTCATGCCTCTTTTTTTCAGATGTGCGGAAATTTCTCCTTTGGCGATTACTTCAAAGAGGGAGCGATTGCCCTCGCATGGGAGCTTTTGACACGTCCAATAAGTGATGGCGGTTATGGATTTCCAGAGGAGCGACTCTGGGTTACCGTCTATCTCAACGACGAGGAAGCAGCCGATATCTGGCACCAGCAAATAAGAATCCCCAAGGAGCGAATACAGCGAAGAGGGATGGCCGATAACTTCTGGTCCATGGGTGTTCCGGGGCCATGCGGTCCTTGCTCGGAAATTTATTATGACCGCGGCCCTGCCTATGGAAAAGAAGGCGGGCCGGTTGCCGATGAAGATCGTTACATGGAGGTCTGGAATCTCGTCTTCATGCAGAACGAACGGGGTGTGGGTGGCGGCAAGGACGATTTCCCAATCCTTGGTGAGTTGCCCGCCAAGAGTATTGATACTGGACTGGGACTTGAACGGACCGCGGCCCTACTTCAGGGCGTTGAGAATATTTACGAGATCGACACTACAAAGCAGATTCTTGATATCGCATCAGATCTGACAGGCGTTTCGTACGGAAAAGACTCACACTCCGACGTATTACTGCGTGTTATTGCCGACCACGCAAGAACGTCGGCGATGCTCATTGGTGATGGCGTTACTCCCGGCAATGAAGGACGTGGCTATGTTCTTCGAAGAATGATGCGCCGTACCATTCGAAATATGCGACTTTTGGGATCGCATGATTCCGTTATGAGCGAGTTGATCGCAGCTTCCATCACTGCAATGAGCCCGCAGTATCCAGAATTAAATGTGGAACGCAAGCGAATTTTAAGTGTTTCCGCCGCGGAAGAGGAAACCTTCTTACAGACGCTTAAGAGTGGAACTCAGATCTTTGACGCGTCCAGCGCGGAGGTAAAGAGAGCCAAAGGAGCCCTTTTATCTGGCGATGCGGTTTTCAAACTCCATGACACTTATGGATTCCCATTCGATCTCACTCTTGAAATGGCCCAAGAGCAGGGTCTTAAGGTCGACGAAAAAGGATTCCGTCGATTAATGAAGGAGCAACGTGATCGCGCCAAAGCTGATGCACGTATTAAAAAAAGCGGACATACTGATCTAACCGAGTATCGGAAGATTGTTGATGTTGTGGGTCGCACCGATTTCGTTGGTTATACCCAAGAAGAATCTGAAGCTAAAGTTTCCGCAATTCTTAAGGACGGAGCCCGTGTCAATTCTGCCCATATTGATGATGACATCGAGATTGTTCTAACCCGCACGCCTTTCTATGCGGAAGGTGGCGGCCAACTTGCTGATGGGGGATTCATACTTCTCGATAACGGAACACGTGTGGAAATCGATGACGTCCAAACCCCAGTTCCTGGTCTCTCTGTTCACCGGGGGCGGGTGATTGCTGGGTCGATCGACGTGGGTGCAGGTGCCCTGGCCACAATTGATAAGGAACGCCGACGTGCAATCTCTCGAGCGCATACCGCTACTCACATGGTTCATAAGGCTTTCCGTGAGATATTGGGTGAGACAGCGACGCAGGCTGGATCCGAGAATTCCCCGGGAAGATTCCGTTTTGACTTCCCTGCCACGGGAGCAGTTCCCAAAACCGTACTCAATGATGTTGAGGCCAGAGTCAATGCCCTTCTACTTGAGAATTGGGATGTAACTGCGCAGTCAATGTCCCAAGAGGATGCTAAAAAAGCGGGGGCGATGGCGCTCTTCGGTGAGAAGTATGGCCAGATTGTCCGAGTTGTTAGCGTCGGCGAGTGGGCACGTGAGCTCTGTGGTGGCACACATGTCAATCGGGCCGGCGAACTTGGGCTCATCAAACTCCTCCATGAGTCTTCGATCGGCGCTGGAGTGCGACGAGTTGAAGCACTTGTCGGTGCCGATGCCTACCAATTTCTTGCCAGAGAACATCTGCTTATTGATTCACTAACTGAAATCATCAAAGGAGCACGGGCGGAAGATTTGCCAGAACGTATTTCAGACCTCGTTAGCAAGTTGCGCGAAGCAGAGAAGGAACTTGCCGGGCTCCGCTCCACTCAAGCGATGAGCCAACTTTCTTCCATCGCCGAGAGCGCCAAGAATGTCAATGGTTATTCAGTTATTGCAACCAAGCTTTCTGACGGAGTCACCAGCGATGATCTTCGCAAAATAGCTCTCGATCTTCGCAATCGCTCGACAAACTCTGTTGTCGCTCTCATCAGCGTGGTCGGGGGTAGGCCCATACTTGTGGTCGCCGTCGGTGATACAGCACGGTCGCGAAAGATCAAGGCGGGAGCCCTTGTGAAGATTGGATCCACCCTTCTCGGTGGTGGAGGTGGCGGGAAGGATGACTTCGCACAAGGCGGGGGAGTAGATGGTTCAAAGGCTGATGCCGCCCTCCTTGCCATCGTCAACTCACTAGTTGGTGAATAGTTGTGATCAGGGGCCGGCGGATCTCTTTCGATTTTGGTGACACTCGGATCGGCGTTGCTGTTAGCGATCCAGATTCGATTCTCGCAACTCCCGTTACGACACTTGCCACAAAGTCCGTCGACCTATGGGATCAGATCTTTCAACTTTTGGCCGAGTACGAACCCGTTGAGATTTTCGTTGGTAAGCCCATCCACCTTGCTGGCCATGAAAATGATTCCACGAAGAAGTCAGAACTCTTTGCCAGAGAGATTAACGCGCGATTCGATATAGGCGTAACAATGATTGATGAGAGGCTCTCCACAGTTTCCGCCCAGAGAAAACTTAAGGAGGCGGGCATCTCATCGCGTGATTCCAAGTCAGCTATAGATGAGGCCTCCGCCGTAGGAATTCTTGAACTGGCCCTTGAAATGGCAAAGGCGCGTGCAAAGCGGGGAAATTCATGAGTAAGAAATTCCTGCCGCTCTTTATCGCCGCAATTGTTCTTGCAGGATTTTTCGCAGTGGGCATATCTTTCCTCCGCTCCTCTACTCCGATTGAACCTGATTACCCGACCGGGGTTGCCTCGACGGAGGTCCTTGTAAATATTCCCGTGGGTGCGAGCGGTTCAGATATTGCGAACCTTCTTCTCAAAATGAAAATAACCAAGTCTTTCGGTGCCTTTTTCGCTCTGGCGGTCGCGGACACGAGTTCATCAACGATTGCGCCCGGAACGCATCGCCTTCACACACGCATCCCTGCTCGTCAGGCTTTAAAGGAGCTTCTTGATCCAAACCGAATTCCCGATCTGATCCGGATCAGAGAAGGTGCACGAACTGATGAGGTACTCACACAAATGGTGGGCAAGGGTTTCAAGAGATCAGATCTGCTTAGCGCGCTTAGTGCCGTTCTGCGTCCTATTGGAATTGTTGGGAATGAGGGAATACTCTTCCCTGCGCAATATAGCTTTGCAGCCAAGACTACTGCCCTTAAGGCGCTGCAAAGCATGGTAGATCGATTCTCTTCCGAAGCAAGAGTATCCGGTCTGCTATCAGGAACGGCGGATTTCACGCCCATTCAATTATTGACCATTGCATCCCTAGTCCAAGCCGAAGGAGATGAGAAGGATTTCGGAAAGATCTCGCAGGTCGTACGGAATCGCATCAAGATTGGGATGCCTCTCCAATTTGACACCACAGTTCATTACGTCACCCGTACCCGCGGTCAGGTATTTCTTAGCACTGAAGAAACGCGGATTCAGTCTCCCTACAACACTTATCTGCATTATGGTTTACCTCCAGGACCAATTGGCAATCCCGGGCGGGCCGCGATGGATGCTGCTCTTCGCCCAACGCCGGGAGATTGGCTCTATTTCATTACCGTTAAACCAGGTGATACCCGATTCACTAAGAGAAACGAGCAATTTCTGCTCTGGAAATCGGAGTATGAAAAGAATATGAATGCTGGCGCCTTTGGAACTAATCCATGATTAAAGCTGCTGTTTTAGGTTCGCCCATTTCGCATTCACTCTCACCTGTACTGCACATGGCCGCGTACCGGGCATTGGGAATTGAAGGCGAGTACACGGCAGTCGAAGTGAAAGTAGGCCAGTTGAGAGATTTCCTCCTATCACTAGATAAGAGTTGGACAGGATTTTCACTCACGATGCCTCTGAAAGAAGAGGCTTTGAAGATTGCAGATGAAGTTGAAGTTTTAGCAAGTTTAATCCAGTCCGCAAATACTCTCATTCGGTCTCCTCAAGGGTGGCGAGCTGCCACGACAGATGTGAGAGGATTTCAAGAGGCCCTGCTTGCTCACGGGGTAATTGAGTTTACAAAGGTTCTTATTATTGGATCTGGCGCAACAGCTAGAGCTGCCGCTTCGGCTGTTGATTTCGAAGGGCGGGAAATTCAAGTGCTCCATCGCAATCCCGGACGGGAGGATGCAATGCGAAAAGCAGCGCCGTACTCTCTGATCGAGTTTCTCCCATGGAGCTCGATATTGCCACGCGTTGATTTGATGATCAATACGACGCCGCCTGGTGTAGCCGACCATTTCGCCTCCCAAATCACCAGAGCCCCCTCGGGGGTCTTTTTCGAGGCTCTCTACAACCCTTGGCCCACGAAATTGCTCAATCACTGGCGCATGAGAGATGCGGAAGTTATTGATGGATTAGAGCTTCTCGTTTACCAAGGGATCGACCAGGTAGCGCTTATGACCGGGAAAAGTGTGAATCGAGCGGAATTGGCGCCCATACTTCGAGATGCGGGATTGATGGAGATCAATAACTGAACGACTCGGTCCGTCGAGATTAATTGATTCCGCTAGTTCTGATTTCTCTGCAAGAATACGCTCATGCGTTGGCTAACTGCTGGAGAGTCTCACGGACAGGCACTTTCTGCGATTATCGAGGGAGTTCCGGCAGGTGTAGGGATTACAACCCAGGAGATTGACTACCAACTGAGCCGTCGGCGTCTGGGATTTGGCCGGGGAGCACGTCAGAATTTTGAGGCAGACAAGATCACGGTTCTCGGCGGTATACGGTTCGGTCTCACGCAAGGTGGGCCAATCGCCATACAAGTTGGAAACTCGGAGTGGCCCAAGTGGGAGAGAGTCATGTCTGCAGATCCTCTTGAGCCCGGGGAGGTCGAAGGCTTGGCTCGCAACGCGCCTCTCACACGGCCTCGTCCCGGTCATGCGGATTTGGCTGGGATGCAAAAATATAATTTTGATGACGCAAGGCCCGTTCTTGAGAGGGCAAGTGCGCGCGAAACGGCGGCGCGTGTTGCGTTAGGAGCCATCGCACGTAGATTTCTCGAACAGAGTGTTGGTGTAACTCTTTTAAGTCATGTTCTTTCAATCGGCGTGGTGCGAGTTCCCGATTCTGCTCCGCTACCAACCTTTAGGGATCTCGCCAGAGTTGATGCCGATCAGGTGCGCTGCGCCGATCCTGAGACAGGCGCGGCAATGATTGAAGAGATCGAAGCCGCGCGAGTGGCAGGTGACACCCTCGGTGGAATCGTGGAAGTTTTAGCTTTCAACCTTCCACCAGGATTGGGCTCATACGTTCATTGGGATCGACGTCTTGACGCCCGGCTGGCAGCGGCCATGATGGGAATCCAAGCGATCAAGGGCGTGGAAATAGGAGACGGGTTCGCATCCTCAACACGGCGGGGTTCAGTTGCCCACGATGAAATCGAGAGAGACTCACATGGTTTACTGCATCGTCGCACGGATCGGGCGGGCGGAACCGAAGGTGGCATGTCCAATGGGGAGGTTCTGCGCGTTCGCGCGGCTATGAAACCTATTTCAACTCTCCCGAAGGCTCTGGACACTGTTGATCTCTCAACAGGGGAGAGTGCGAAGGCGATTAACCAACGATCCGATGTTTGCGCCGTACCCGCGGCAGGAATTGTGGCTGAAGCGATGGTGGCTCTCGTACTTGCTGAGGCGGTACTTGAGAAATTTGGGGGAGATAGCGTCTCGGAGACTCGGCGTAACTTTGATTCATACATGACCAACCTACCTTTCAAATAATATTGATGACTCCGCGGCTAATACTGATTGGACCTCCGGGCGCTGGTAAAACAAGTATCGGTCGTTCTTTAGCGCGCTCACTCCAACTTACATTCGCCGACACGGACACTCTCATTGAAATTGATCAAGGAAAGACGGTTTCGCAGATTTTTATCGAGGATGGTGAACCGCTCTTCCGTGAGGTTGAAGAACGGATCTGTCTGGATGCCATTGAGAATGAAGTGGGTGTTCTATCTCTCGGAGGAGGTGCCGTTCTTTCGAAAAAGGTCCAGGATGCAATGAGAACGTCGGGCGCGCGCGTTGTCTTTCTAGATGTATCGCTCAAAGTAGCAGCGCCTAGAATTGGATTCAATCGTGATAGGCCTCTCCTCCTCAACAATCCGCGACAGCAGTGGCAGACACTTATGGATGCCCGTCGTCCCGTCTACGAGGCTCTGGCGGACGTGATCTTCGAGGTCGAGGATCGAACGGTCAATCAAGTTGCAAAAGAATTGTTACCCAAAGTTTCTTCATGAAGAGAATCATGGTGAGCGCCGAACGTTCGTACCCAGTGAGTATTGGGTGTGAATGGCGAGAAGAGATTCTTCCTCTTATTCAAGGACGAGCCCGCGTTGCATTTGTCGTATCAACTTCCATCCGTCGGCATCTAGCTTCATTTGCAGCACCAGGAATCCTCGCTCACATTTTTGAAATTCCAGATGGCGAGTTGGGAAAAAGTGCAACGACATTGGAATCACTCTGGGAGAGTTTAGGTAGGGAGGGTTTTACCCGCAGCGATATTGTTGTAGCGATCGGCGGAGGAGCCACCACGGATATCGCTGGTTTTGCGGCCGCAACATGGCTTCGTGGAATTGATTGGATTGCCGTCCCGACCACACTTGCAGGCATGGTCGATGCATCTGTGGGTGGGAAAACGGGCATGAACAGTGATTTTGGCAAGAATCTAATCGGCTCATTCCATTCGCCATCTGCGGTTTTGATTGATCTTGCATGGCTCACGACTCTCTCCGACCGTGATTTTGCGGCTGGTTTGGCTGAGGTAGTTAAAACGGGATTCATCGCTGATGAGGAGATACTTACCAATCTTGCTGGAAAGAAGATTAAGGATGTGAGGGCTTCTTTAGAACTTACCGCTGAATTAATCGCACGATCCTTGCAAGTAAAATCCAACGTCGTGAGTGAGGATTTCAAAGAGAGCTTCGCCCGTGAGATTCTCAATTATGGTCACACCATGGGGCATGCCGTGGAGCTACATAGTGGTTTCGAATTACGCCACGGCGAGGCGGTAGCAATCGGCATGATATTCATTGCCGAACTCTCGGTTCAACTGGGGATCATGTCCTCGGAACTATTGGCACTTCATCGAAGAATACTGACGGATCTCGGTTTGCCGACAACCTATGCAGCAAGTGCTTGGCCAGAGCTCTTTCGCTTACTTGCACTTGATAAGAAATCTCGGGGAAGGGCATTGAGATTTGTCGCTCTTTCAGCGGTGGGCAAAACCCTTCGACTTGAAGACGTCAATGAAGGAGATTTAAAGCTGGCATATGAGAGGCTGAGTTCATGAAGATCATGGTTCTCAACGGTCCCAATCTCGCCCGTCTGGATATTCGAGATTCATCAATTTATGGCGAGCTTACTTATGCCATGTTGGTTACTTTTATTTCAGAGAGTGCGCAAAGACTTGGGTTCGATGCCGACGTCCGCCAGAGTGACGATGAATCTCAGATAATTCAGTGGCTTCACGAGGCTGCTGATTCCAACCTGCCAGTAATTCTCAATCCTGCCGCTTTTACGCACTACTCGTATGCGATCCGCGACGCCGCGGAGATGCTCAAGGCTCCATTGATTGAAGTTCATCTCTCTAATCCCTTATCGCGCGAGGAATTTCGCCACACGTCGGTGATATCAGGCATTGCGCAGGGCACCATTGCTGGCTTTGGTCCCAATTCCTATCTTCTCGCGCTCGAGGCTATGAAGAGTTTGGTGCAAAAGTGACCCCTCATGAGCAGGTATCCTTCTCCTTTGACGTGAAATACGCGTTCAGGGATGGGATTGATTGTGGCATCAACAAACGACCTTAAGAATGGCATGACGCTGGATATCGACGGACAACTCTGGAACGTTGTCGAATTTCAGCATGTTAAGCCTGGTAAAGGTCCAGCATTCGTTCGGACAAAACTCAAGTCGGTCATGACTGGAAAAGTCGTTGATAAGACTTATAACGCTGGAGTAAAGATCGAAATCGCGATCCTAGAGAAGCGTGAAATGCAGTACCTCTACCGCGATGGTAGTGACTTCATCTTTATGGATACAAAAACCTATGATCAAACCGCCATTCCGGCTGCGACTGTCGGGGATGCTGCCAATTACATGCTGGAAAATACCGATGCAATCGTGGCCGTTCACGAGGGAAACCCACTTTATATCGAGCTAGCCGCTTCGGTTCCACTGACGATTACATACACAGAACCTGGACTTCAAGGCGATCGCTCTTCCGGTGGTACAAAGCCAGCAACCTTGGAGACCGGCATTGAAATCCAAGTTCCTTTATTCATCAAGCAAGATGAGAAGGTTCTCGTTGATACTCGCGACGGGTCTTATTTAGGTCGCGCTAACTAGTGTCAGCTCGAAGCAAGGCTCGAAAGCAAGCACTAGACATCCTCTTTGAATCGGATATACGGGGAGCTTCTCCCATAGAGCTCCTCTCCCTCCGACTCGTTGATGAAGATGGCCCCGATGCACGCCCCATAAGGGATTATGCTCAGGAATTGGTCAATGGGGTTGTCGAACACCGACGAAAAATTGACGAGCTTATTTCGACTTACGCTCAAGGTTGGGACATGGATCGATTGCCAGCGGTGGATCGAAATGTTCTTCGAATCGCAATTTACGAGCTTCTCTGGCGCGAGGATATTCCAGATGCGGTGGCGATTGATGAGGCTCTGACTCTCGCCAAGCTCCTCTCGACGGACGAGTCGGCAGGTTACATCCACGGCGTTCTGGGTCGGATATCAAGTATCAAGACGGATCTCGCTCTATAAAGAGAAATTGTTGCTCCTTTAGCCATTCGATAACGCCTGCTTCAGTAGAGAAGAGCAGCAGCCCGAGAAGGGAAAGATCGCCCTCGCGCAGACTCATCACTTCGCCATTCCAATCGTTCCTCTGATTCGAGATCCAAGAGATGAAGTTAATGAGAATCCGAATTTTCTCATCGCTTCCTGAGGAAGTACGAACTTTCCGCAAATCTAGGATGAGCGCCTTCCTTCTTCCGCTCACTTCAATCTCTGGTTCGGCGAGTAAATAGTGCAAGGGCACCGAGTAGAGAGTGGCTAAATCGATAGCTCGTTTCACACTCAATGCCCGATCTCCACGTTCGTAAGAACCAAGGACGACCGCTTTAAATCTCCCTTTGGATTTATGTTCGACGTCGATAAGACTCCAACCACGATCTTTTCGGAGTTTACGGATACGGAAGGCGATACTCTCTAGAGTGGGTTGCGAGAAAATGGTGGAACCAGGGATTTCGGTAGAGTGAATATTCATAGAGGATTCTAGAAATTCGATTTAAAGCCAGATTCCGGCTCTCCACAAGCTCCTCTGGGCAGGAAGGAAACTCCACGTGGTAGGCTCGCCCCTGAAGATCCTTTAACGACCCGTCCTGCGAGGCGGGGAAGGAGCGACTATGAGCGTTGCTATGCCCGCGGTGGATATAACCCGCGTTCTTACCCGTATTTCACACGAGATTCTCGAACGAAATAATGGCTCCGAATCCATCGTCTTGCTGGGGATTCCGACGCGGGGTGCCTTTCTGGCCCAACGTCTAGCGAAAATGATCCAAGCAATTGAGGCTAAAGAGATTTCTGCAGGCACCGTCGATATCACTCTCCATCGTGATGACCTCCGGATGAAACCACTCCGGCCGCTTGTCCCTACGATGACCCCCATTGGAGGAATCGAAGGCAAGGATGTCATTCTGGTTGATGACGTTCTTTTCTCTGGCCGAACTATCAGGGCTGCTCTGGATGCCCTGGGCGAGATAGGACGCCCGCGATCGGTTCAATTGGCTGTCCTGGTAGATCGAGGCCACCGCGAACTTCCCATTCGGGCTGATTTCGTCGGAAAGAATCTGCCCACTTCACGTCAACAGGCTGTGAAAGTGCATCTGAGTGAAATTGATGGAATTGATGAAGTCCTTGTCGAGAATATAGAGGCCAGCTGATGCGTCATCTTCTCTCAGCGGCAGACCTTTCTTATGCGCAGACACTTTCTATACTTGATACCGCGCAAGAAATGGCACGAGTATCTGAGGGACCGGTAAAGAAACTTCCGACATTGCGCGGACGTACCATCGTCAACCTCTTCTACGAGGATTCAACTCGTACTCGTATTTCCTTCGAGGCTGCCGCCAAACGACTATCAGCTGATGTAATTAATTTCTCAGCTAAGGGTTCGAGTGTGAGTAAAGGTGAATCTCTTAAGGACACGGCACTTACCCTCCAAGCCATGGGCGCGGATGCAGTAATTCTTAGACATTCGGCATCTGGCGCGGCCCATCGTCTTGCGGAATCACAGTGGACCAGTGGGAGCGTCATCAATGCAGGCGATGGAACTCATGAACATCCAACGCAAGCACTGCTAGATGCTTTCACCTTGCGTAAACATTTGAAGGCCGGAGTTGGCGACCTACGGGGACTCGCGGTTGCAATCGTCGGTGACATTCTTCATTCGCGAGTAGCTCGCTCTAACGTGATCCTGCTCTCGACCCTCGGTGCCCAAGTAATTCTCGTTGCACCGCCAACTTTGCTCCCGCTCGGAGTGGAAACTTGGCCAGCACAAATTTCCTACGACTTGGATGCAACGCTGCCTCTTGTGGATGCCGTGATGATGCTTCGAGTGCAACAAGAACGTATGGAAGATTTCTTCTTTCCAACAGCACGCGAATACTCCCACTATTACGGACTCAACAACCACCGGCTCACCACGATGAAAAATTCCTCGATCATCATGCATCCTGGCCCGATGAACCGTGGACTTGAAATCACCGCCGAATGCGCTGATAGCGCACGATCGGTAATTGTTGAACAAGTTGCAAATGGGGTAAGCGTGCGAATGGCTGTGCTGTATTTGCTTCTCGCGGGTTCCCAAGATGAGGATGGAGTATTGATTTCATGAGAAGTTACCTCCTTGAGGGTGGATCTCTTCCTACTGGCGAGAAGGCCGATCTGTACATTGCCGGAGGTCTCATCGCGGAAGTCGGTTCGACGATTACAAATCCCGCGGCCTCCTCTGCACAGAGGGTGGATATTGCTGGGTGCATCGTTCTGCCTGGTTTTGTCGATCTTCATACACATTTGAGAGAGCCTGGACGAGAGGAATCTGAAACCATTGCAACTGGTACACGAGCTGCCGCCAAAGGCGGATTCACTGCGGTGTCGGCAATGGCGAATACATTCCCAGTTGCTGATACTGCCGGAGTCGTAGAACAGGTCTACCGCTTGGGTCAGGCAAGCGGATACTGCGATGTATTTCCCGTCGGAGCTGTTACACAGGGACTTGCGGGTAAAGCTCTGGCCGAACTCGGAGCAATGGCCGATTCAGAGGCACGTGTCCGAGTATTTAGTGATGACGGGAATTGCGTATTTGACCCGATGGTGATGCGTCGAGCCCTTGAGTATGTCAAGAGATTCAATGGCGTGATTGCACAGCACGCGCAAGATCCACGGATGACTAAAGATGCTCAGATGAACGAGGGTCTTGTATCATCCCGTCTTGGTCTTAAAGGATGGCCAGCAGTTGCAGAGGAATCGATCATTGCGCGCGATGTTCTCCTGGCTGAGCACGTCAACTCTCGCCTCCACGTGTGTCACGTCACAACGGCTGGGGGAGTGGAAATAATTCGTTGGGCTAAATCCCGGGGCATTCAAGTCACCGCTGAAGTTACCCCGCACCATCTTCTGCTTACCGATAAATACGCCACTTCCTATGATCCGATTTATAAGGTGAATCCTCCGCTCCGAACGGAGAGCGATGTGATGGCACTGCGCGAAGGGCTAGCTGACGGAACTATCGACATCGTGGCAACCGACCACGCTCCACATCCTGTCGAGAGCAAAGAGTGCGAATGGCAGGCGGCGGCTTTCGGAATGATTGGCTTGGAAAGCGCCCTTTCTATCGTTCAGGACACAATGGTGGAGACTTCTCTCATGA